>CANRAN010000026.1 GCA_947628595.1 uncultured Clostridia bacterium
TTATTCTTCGCTCCAAGATCCATAAGAACCACATTATATTTTCCGTCCTCAGTCCCAAAGCTTTCCGCCTTATCTATGGTTACAGAACTAACAGCATTTTTAACCTTATATGCTCTCAGTGCCTCTGCATCCTCCTTTTTCGGCTTGCTGTACTTTATTGCCGCATTCATAACACCATATTCACGTACTGTTTTTGTAAGGCAGCGTGTATCTATTCCGCAAATTCCGGGAATATCGTTTTCCTTTAAAAAAGTGTCAAGCACACCGTCACATCTGAAATTGGACGGCTGTTGACACAGTTCTCTTACAATATAAGCAGTTAATGCAGGCTTTCTGCTTTCAAAATCACTCGGTATAACACCATAATTTCCTATGAGCGGAAAGGTCTGACAAACGATTTGTCCGTAATAGCTGGGATCTGTAAGTGTTTCAAGATAGCCCGTCATAGCCGTAGTAAATACCAATTCACCTACTGCTTCCTTTTCGGAACCGAAGGCTATACCCTCATATATATCCCCGTTTTCCAATAAAAGATATGCTTTTTTCTCCATAATGTAACCATCCTTTCAGCGGTGATCTCTTATTTTCAGTGCTTCTCCAAAAAGCGTTCAAAATCAGATACCATTATTTCATCCTTCGTATCTACTGTGGAAACATCACCCTTAGTCCTCGGCATTAATTATCATAGGTACTGAGCAGATTTTTTGCAACTTCCAGCTTTGTAAGCCTGAGATCCATAGCCTGCTTTTCAAGATACCTGTGTGCCTGCGGCTCTGTCATAGACAAATATTCCATAAGTATATACTTAGCCCTGTTTATTATTCTTATATCCTCAATTTTTTTCTGTAACTTGACGTTTTCCTTTCTTATGCCGCTCATTCTTCTCTGAGTTGCTTCAACAAGCCGCACTGCCTTTGAAAAAAGCTGCCTGCTAAGCGGCTTTGATATAACAAATGCACCGTATTCCGAAGTCTTGCTTTCAGCCATAGCCTCAAGTTCAGATTTCACAACAAGCATAACTCCTGCTGTCTTACATTTCAGCAAATCAATCGCAAGTCCGTCTCCGAACTCGTCCGAAAGCGGCGAATTTATTATAACAAGTCCGTATTCTTTTTCATCACACAGCCTTCTTGCCTCAGCCCCGCTTTTTGCCGTATCGAAATTATTACACATTTCGGCACGGAGCAGCATTTCAAAAGAAGTAACAGCCTGTTCCCTTGAGGATACTATCAGTACACTATCCAAAAGCCAAACACCCTTCTTTTTATTTTACAAAATTTTCGCTTATTAATCAAGCAAAAATTTAATACTGCCGTTAAAAAATACGGCCTGTCAGATTATTTCAAAATATCTCTCATCCTGTGCCCGCTTATATTCCGCACTTTCGATAGACCTTTTCACTTCCTCCGTCTTGAGGGAAATAAAATTATCAAATATCTGACTCGGGATGTACTTCTTTATGAACTTACTATCACGTGCAAGTGCTATTGCATCTGCAAGCGACTGAGGAAGTACATCGGCTGTTGTATTTCCCTGTTCATCAGGCTCACAAAGCTCCAATCTGTCCTCTATCCCTTCAAGTCCCGCATACACAAGCAGTGCAAAACATAAATACGGATTACATGACGGGTCAGGACTGCGGTAATCCACCCTTGCCCTGTCTGTTTTCGGCATAAGCACGCGTACAAGTGTATTTATATTTCCATACGACCAATTAATTCCGCTCGGTGCCTCATATGCCCCAAAACGTGTATATGAATTTGAAAGTGGGTTAAAGAATAATGTCATTTCAGCGGCACGTCTTAATATACCCGCAATGAAGCTCCTTGCTTTTTTGCTCATTCCATAGCCCTTGTCCATGAATATATTTTCATCATATTCCTTAAGAACAACATTTATATGCATACCGCTTCCGCTTTTATCAATTATAGGTTTAGGCATAAAAGATGCATACAGTCCGCTCATTGATGCTACTGCCTTCACTACCGATTTGAAAGTAGAATAATCATCAGCAGCAGAAAGAAGTTCCGAATGCTTGAAGTCAATCTCATTCTGACCGGGACCGCTCTCATGGTGTGATGATAGCGGCACCATATCCATATCCTCAAGTGTAAGACAGATATTTCTCCTTACATTCTCGCCCTTGTCAAGCGGAGCAACATCGAGATATCCGGCATTATCGTGCGGAATACGAGTGGGGTTCCCGTCATCGTCCATTTTGAAAAGATAAAACTCACACGCAAGTCCAACTGTACAGCTGAAGCCTGAGCTCCTTATTTTCTCCACAGCCTTTTTGAGCACCATACGCACATCGGCCTCAAACGGTCTTCCGTCCTGATGACGTATATCACACAGCAGTCTTACGACCGCCCCCTGCTGAGGACGCCATGTAAGCACCTTAAGTGTTGTCGGATCGGGAAACAGCAACAGGTCACTGCTGTCCCTGCCCTCAAAACCGCATACATTTGCTGAGGATACAAGTGCTCCGTTTTTGAATACACTTTTAAGTTCGGACGACATAATTGATATATTCTTTTTTACCCCGAATACATCAAAAAATACGAGTCTTACGAATTTTACATCATTACTTTCAATAAATTGTAAGACCTCTTTAACTGTATAATTCACAGTCATAACCCCTTTGATATTTATTAATGTTCAATTTATTATAATAGCAGATTTTTCGATTTTTGTCTACAAGTAAACCATAACAAAAAGGTGGAAATCATATTTTATATATCTTGCATAGTATTCCGCAAAAAAACTAACATTATTTATTATTTTTGATATAAAAAAACAGAAATGCCTTCTAAACATTAGTCACAAAGCACCCCTGTTTTTCTGTTAATTTTCCTGTTTTGTACGTTTACGCCTCATTGTCAGTGTTGCCATTGAGATTATGAGAAGGATTGCAACAAAAATAATTGCAAAGGCGGAGTTATCATTTTCAAAGCTGATATCCGGCTCGTCAGATTTTTTTGTATCATCCTTTTTTTCAGGAACAGATCCCACATTGTTTTCCGATATTTCCTCCGGCGGATACTCTCCACTGAAATTAAAGGTTATATTTTTTACATATTCGGTATTGTTATTAGAAAGGAACAATGACCCGTTAAGATATTTTGTCGTATAGTTTTCCGGTATTTCGACAATACTGAAGCCGTAATTATCGGGAATTATGTTGTCAAATACAGCTATTCCCTGATCATCACTTTCCGCTGTTATACCCGCAAAAACTATTTTTACTCCGCTCACAGGCTTGCGGTTCTGATCTGTAAGCTTATATATAACTTTCGTAGTTACTATTGAATCGGCCGTTACAGGTTCCGATAGGTTATACGCATTATCCACAGCACGTACAACAAGCTTTGTTTGGTCAATTTTTTCGTTATCTGTCAGATCGGAAATGGATTTGATTTTTACAAGCTGTGTATAAAGTTCTGTTATATCATATACATACCTCGTTTTATTTCCGTCTGTTTCCGTGCGTACAAGCAGATATGAATCCTTGTCCATGAGATCACTGCTTATAATATCATCAAATTTATCCGCATAGGTGTATTTCGTATCAGACCTTACCGCGGTGTATAATATGAAACCCTGTATTCCGTTACTATCCGAGGACTCTGTTTCAAGATATATCTTTCCGTTTTCATAATAGGTCTTTGTTTGAGGCTTACCGGGTGCGGTATTATCAACAATAAACGGATATGATACAGACTGCGTTTCCGATGTATCCCCCTCAGACGGTATAGCACAGGCTGATACCGTATATACATACTCTCCCTCAGCTATTTCGGAAAATAAATTTTTAAGTCCGTCCGAATTGAAGCTGCTCAGAAGCTCCGCATAGGGTTCATACCCTCCGCTTGCAAAGGAAGAAACCGTTCCTATATTCTGCGTGAATATTGTTTTTCCCGATTTATCACTTATCCTTATACTATAATCCGATGCATCACGAAGAAGATAAAAATTCGGTATAATGAAGGAAATGCCTGCTGTTGAAGAATCGAGGGCATTAGCTATTGTATTCTTTCCAATACATATGTTATTTTCATCACAGCTACCGTCAGTCATATTTTTCCCGAGGACAATCCCCGGATAGGCACTTCCGTCCGCAGCAGCACCCATAAGCGAATTTGCACTTATAACAGGTTTATCGGTATCGGAATATATGGAACAGTCAAATATATCGGCAAGCTCCCAACTTCCGCAATAGCCCGTGAGTGGTACACTCATAGCCGATGTATCGTCTGTCGGTGTAAATTCTATAAAACCATCAGCAAAAAAGCCGTTTTCGGCTTTTTGCGTATATGAAAGTACAACGGCCGGTGAAAGTCTGATATTTACAATGATTTCTATACTCTCATATGCAGGCAGTGTTACATTTTCAATTTCCTTATTATCGATAAAGAAGCTCACTTCCGCATATTTGCTTATATCCTCGGGGGTAAGAGTATTATAATATTCCCCGTCCTCATATATAATTTTATCTGTCTGAATAACAGAGCCGAGATTATAGGTTGTGTCCTTATCGGAAATACTCGTAAGCCTCAGACTGAAGGAGTATTCACCTGTATCACTGTCGCCCATGCTTACTCCTCCGCAGCCGTTTTCGGAAATAACATAGGCCGAACAGCGGGTGGCATTTCTTACATCAATACATCCTGCCCCCTGAAGCCTTGGCGTATAGTAAAGCTTATCGGAATATTTTATCCTATCGGCAGTATTCATAATAAGGGCATTATACGCAAGCCTCAATTCCTTTCCCGATATTCCCGGAATTGAGCTTTCAACATATTCCGAAACGAGTGCGGCTGCTCCTGTGCTGAGTGCAGAGGATACAGAGGTTCCGCTAAGAGCACCGTAGCCTTCATACAGTGCAGAATATATATCCGTTCCGGGTGCAAGATAATCAGGCTTAAGCAGAAGATCCGAGGTCACCCCATATGATGTAAATGCAGACGGTTTTCCTCCGTTTTCAGATGTAAACACCGCCTTTACTCCCGAAGCCTTTATTTTTCCCTTAGTATTATCGGCAAAATATTTTTCCGCCTCCGCAGGCACGGAGACTGCCGGAATATTTCCATCATCAGCCGCAAAACGAATATATAACGGCTCGTCACTTATCATAATTATTGCAACTGCCCCCTCCTCCTCGGCAGCCTTTATCTTTTCCGCAACGGATATTTCCCCTCGCTTTACAACTGCAATTTTCCCCTTGAGGTCAAAATATTGCAGTTCAATATTACTTCCATAGGAATTGGTATATACATACTCTACATATTCCTCTTGCGGAAAGCACAGAGATTTTTCGCTGCCATTTGTATAAATATCTCTGTATTCTATTTTCCCGGACTTGTCTGTTACAAGATAATCCGAAATATGTGTTTCTGTATTAACAGATCCTACCGCTGTAACACTTTTTGATGCTGCCGGATATGATATAGTTCCGTAATCCATATATTTTGAATTGATACCCCTATCGTCACTGATTCTTATATTCTGTGCATTATTTCCCGCGGCAGATATAATCGAAATTCCAAGCTCGGAAACAGAATCGGTAATTCTGGTAAAGATATCAGCTGTTGTGCTTATCCTCGGAACTCCAAGACTTATATTTATAATATCCGGTGAAAGCTTCACGACATCGTCAAGTGCGGCAAGAAAAACATCATCCCCAACTTTCCTACTGTTATCAGAACAAACCTTCGCAAGAATAAGTTGTGCATCGTATGCCCCGCTTTTAAAGGATTTCTCATCCTCTTTGCCGTTATTTCCCGCTATGAGCGATGCCATATATGTCCCGTGGGAGGAATCCACACGATAGATGTCATCATCCCTATCCGCATAATCATACGAATATATAATCTTATCGCTCACCGTAGGACTTGTATTTTCAGGTATGTTAAACGCAACAGCCGAAATCAGCTTATCTATAAATTCCTCATTGTACTTACATGACGGCGGCTCAACCGAAAAAGCCTCATGTCCGCAATCAAAGCCGTCATCTATCACAGCTATAACCTTACTTTTTCCCGTATAATCCATACTGTACGCACTGTCAAGCCTTGTCATTTCCGTCTGTGGGGCAGTATAATCCGATATCTCCTCACTATCGGCAGATTCATCGTTGGTACTGCTTTCGGTATCGCTTATTCCCGGAATATCAGATGAATCTGTATCAGCGGCATTATCATCATACGGCTCATTCTCGGAAATAGTCATCATATGCGAGGATGCAAGCGTTACCGACCTGACACCCGAAATTTTTCTGAGCTTTTCAAGGCTGCTGTATGGTGCTGTCACACTAAAGCCATTTATTACAGTATTATAATTATAACAATTATCAAGGCTTATGTCTGGTATTATCCTGCGTATACTCGCCTTTACTACTGCCTGAGCTTTTTTTATGGAATCACTGTATTGTCTTATTTCATTTGAATTTATAAGCTCTGAAACATTTTTATATTTTCCTGCCGAAGCAATCACAGTATCGCAAAGTGAGTCCCCATCCACCTCGATAATAAATGTAACTGTTTCATCGCTTTTAGGAGTTTTTATTTCGGGTGCCGACGGCTGTTTTGGAGTTTCGGTTATTTTATTAGGGGATTTTTCAACATCGTCCGCTTCATTTTTCTTCCCGGCTGTTCCCGGATTAAGTATGGGAAGAACAAACACCGCCGCACACAGTAATATGGACAGCAACGTACAATATATTCCTTTCTTCATATATGTCACCTTTTCCCAATAAGGACTTTATCATACACAATACATATTTCATAGTCTGAAATGCATAGTTATAAATAAACGCACAATATAACTAATATATTATTATCTCACATTGCCTCTTTTTTTTCAAGTGGTAATATATTGAATATTACGGAGTGTGAATTTATGCCGATAATAACAAAAAATCATGCAAAAAAAGCCGGTATTGATATCCTCTACGGAGCTGTTATCGGCTCTTCAATGCTTATTCCCGGTGTCAGCGGAGGCACAATGGCTATAATACTTGGCATATATGACCGACTCATCTCCGCTGTAAGCGGAATAACAAAAAGACCTAAGGAAAATCTGCCCTTTCTTGCATTTGTTTTCCTCGGCGGTCTGTTTGGTATTTTATTATTTTCGAGAGCCGTACTCGGTATGATAGAAACCTATAACACGGAATGTATGTTTTTCTTTATAGGTACTATCTTGGGCAGTATTCCATTGCTTGTAAGGAAATCCGGAATAAAAGTGTCAAATATGTATAATATGGTATTCTCACTTATAGGTATAATCGCCGTATTCGGGATAAGGCTTATTCCCCCTGCCGACTCCTCGAGCGGCGGATTCATGCTTATAATATGCGGCATTATAATTTCTGTCGCCATGGTTCTTCCGGGAATAAGCACATCACATATACTTCTTATCCTCGGAATGTATGAAAGCTTCTGGGGCGGACTCAGCGGTGGTGACATTGACTTTTTTCTTCTACTCGGCATAGGCGGAATTATCGGCACACTTCTTACTGCAAAGCTTACAGATATTGCCGAAAAGCGTTTTCCGTGTCAGACCTATATGGTGATAATAGGATTTATTATGACCTCCGTCTATGATATATTTCCCCAAAATATACCTACCTCACATCTGCCAATATATATAATTCTATGTGCACTTGGTTTTGCCGCAGCATATATAATCTCAGGCTTTGGCAATCATGGTATTAAATTCTCAGTCCCTTTGGATATTTATTTTTGAGTCTGCCGCCGGAGCATTTTCCGAAGCCTACCGTCATACCCTCAACAGCAACAGCAGTATAGCCCTTTTCTCCGTCACAGTCTATCTCCCTGCCTCTAAGGAATTCTTCAATCCTCGCATCAGATTTTTCGAGTCTTAGTACCCTTCTCAGCTTATCAGGATTTGCGGAGGTAAAGAGTGCATGAGCAGGCTCAATACGGTTTTTGACAATCTCTCCGATGAAAACTCCCGCACGTATAAGTCCTACTCCGTCAATCGGCGGGATATCCTCCGGTAGAATATAAATCCTGTTTCCGACAAGTGTATATGTCAGCTCAGGTCTTTCCGTAAAAATATTATCAATAAATTCCTCAATAAGCCTTTTATCATTAATTTTTATATTTTCCCTTGGTACAAATGTATTTTTTATTCTGCTACCGATACCTTTTTTTCTGAAACGAGCGGCAAAATGTCCCTCACCGCCCTCAATCGGTGTAATACGTACTGCATTACTGTACCTTGTTTTTCTTCCGAAAGGCTCTTCAATTTCATAAGGCTCAAAATCGGGGCAAGCACTCAGAAAGCTTTCTGCTACCTCCTCGTTTTCCTTTTCGGAAAACGTACAGGTAGAATAAACAAGAATACCTCCCTCCCTAACGCACTGTGCGGCTGATTTCAGTATGCTCAGCTGCCTGTGTGAGCATGATATGGTATGCTCAATACTCCATTCACTTATTGCACCTGGATTTTTACGGAACATTCCCTCACCGGAGCATGGTGCATCGACAAGCACCTTATCAAAATATCCGCTAAGCCTTTCGCAAAGAATTTCGGGACTGCACGAAGATACTACACCCCTCAATATACCCATTCTTTCAAAATTTGATAAAAGAATATTCGCACGGCTTTTTATTATCTCATTCGACCATACAAGACCACTCCCACCAAGTAATGATGCTATCTGTGCGGATTTTCCTCCGGGTGCGGCACATAGGTCCAATACATAATCTCCGCTTTCTATATCAAGGAGTGGGACAGCCGAGGTTGCCGACGGCTCCTGTACATAATATGCTCCAACGTGATGAAGCCACAGATTCCCTACTCCCTCAAAGTCAGCAGGAATATAATATCCGTCCTTATAAAACGGGGTTTCCTTAACCTCAAACGGCAAAAGCGGAATAACCTTTTCCGGTATGGTTTTAAGTCGGTTTATACTTATTCCACGATAATATGGTTTATTAAAAAGGGAAATATATTTCTCGGTATCATCTCCGAGAATATTTTTTAATTCATATAAAAATTCCTTTGGTAAATTCATTTTATTCTCCGTTCAAATTAGTATAAGATCACAATCACTGAGTAAAACAGCTCATTTCCCCTTGCTTTTAAAATTTTATTACATAATTTTTTATCCTGTGTCTGAATCCGTTCCCCAAATTGATATCCGACCAAATTCAACCGGAGGTAAATATGTTTTTTCCTGCAATGCTCCCTACTGCATTTCTGTTTTCCTTATCCCAACAAATTTTTATAAATAAAATTGCAATCATAATAGCAACTCCATGTATAAAACGAAAAATATATGATAATACTAAATCCGGAAGGCGGTGATTTTAATGAGTAAATCAAAGAACAGCAATTCTTCACAGAACAATACAAACAGCACAAACAGCAAGAATAGCTCTAACAGCAAGAGCAACAGCACAAATTCCAAGAATTACAACTCTGATGAGTTTGAGAACGAATCTGAGGAAAGCTATAACGACTAACACCTGAATATTAACGTAAAAGGGGCTATCACTCCGAGCTATTGATTTGCTTACGGTGACAGCTCCTTTTATTAATTACAGTATTGTAACTCAACATAAGGTTTTTATACATCCAAGTCAAAACCCTTTGTCAGAAGCTTACCTAAAGTATTTATGTCATACTCCTTTTCGGATTTTGCCGATATTATCTTAAAATCCGGCTTGCAAAACTCAGACATAAACTGTCTGCACATTCCGCACGGATAACAGAATTTATGCGTTTTTTCTGCATTTTTTCCCCCGATTAACGCTAATGCAAGAAAATCTCTTTCACCTGCACTCAAAGCGGCGGCAAAGGCACTTCTTTCTGCACATATTCCCACAGGATATGAAGAATTTTCCGCATTACAGCCTACAAAAATTTTACCAGAGGCTGCGAGAAGTGCCGCACCTACGTAAAATTCAGAATACGGTGCATAAGCATTCTTCCTTGCTCCAATAGCAGACGTTATCAATTCATTAATATTTATGTCCATAATACCCTCTTACTCGGTTACAATAATTGTACCATTTGGTGTGTCCTTTATTGTTATTCCCATTTCTGCAAGCTCATTGCGTATTCTGTCTGCCTCTGCCCAATTTTTATCTTTTCTTGCCTGTGTACGCTTGTCAATAAGCTCTTGTATATCATACTTTACTCCATTGTTCTTTTGCCCATATAGAAGTCCCAGAATCTCTGCAAGCTCATTATAAAGATTAAGTGCAAAATCGCAAAGTTCCTTTGACGGCTTTGTCTGTGCATTAATATTACCATTGATATCCCTTGCAAGCTCGAACAATGCTGAAATTGCATCCGCAGTATTGAGGTCATCATCCATAGCTGAAATAAAATCATCCTTATGTTTGAGGAGCTTATCTTTAATTTCCTTTTCTCCCTCTTTAAGCCCTCCTGTACTGTTATCCGCAAGGAAGGCTAAATCCTGACGGCAGTTATAAAGTCTGTCAAGGGCGCTCTTGCACTGCTTTATTATATCTATTGAATAATTTATGGGACTCCTGTAATGTGAGGAAATCATAAGATATCTTATAGGCTCATATCCGAATTGCTCCGCAACGTCACGGACTGTAAAGAAATTACCGAGAGATTTTGACATCTTTCGGTTATCGACATTTATATAACCGTTATGCATCCAATAATTTGCAAAGGGTACACCGTTACTGCATTCACTTTGTGCAATTTCATTTTCATGGTGTGGGAATATAAGATCCTGACCTCCGCAATGTATATCTATTGTATCTCCGAGATATCTTTTTGCCATGCATGAGCATTCTATGTGCCAGCCGGGTCTGCCCCTGCCCCATGGTGAGTCCCAATATGGCTCTCCCTCCTTTGCGCCTTTCCAAAGAGCAAAGTCCATAGGATTTTCCTTTGTATCTCCAATCTGAATACGTGCACCTGCCTCAAGATCCTCAAGCGGCTGATGAGAAAGCTTACCGTATTCCTTGAATTTATTTGTACGGAAATATACATCACCGTATTCCGTAGAATATGCATATCCTTTTTCTTCAAGCTTTTTTATCATATCTATCATTTGCTGTATATTTTCGGTAGCCTTTGGGTGAATTGTAGCCGGGCGGACATTGAGACCTTCAGCATCCATCTTATACTCCTCTATGAACTTTTCGGATACAGTTTTATAGTCGCTGTTTTCCTCGTTTGATTTTTTTATTATTTTATCATCAATATCCGTGAAATTCTGCACGTATGTTACCTTATACCCTCTGTATTCAAGATATCTCCTCAGAATATCAAATACACATATAGGACGTGCGTTACCTATATGTATATAATTATAAACCGTAGGACCGCAGGCATAGATCTTCACCTCTCCCTCGTTTATGGTTTTAAGTTCTTCTTTTTTACCTGACATAGTATTGTAAATTTTCATTATTATATCTGTCCTTTCTAAATATAAAATATACAATCAAAATGCACAAAATATTATATCGTAATTTTACAAATGATACAAAAATTTATTTTTATTACATCCACAAGTGTCCCCACCACAGGTAGAGGAACAGTTTACCCGGGCAATCAGCAGGGAAACCCTCTACTCAGGGCTTCCCCACCACCGACCGGTGGTCCTGTCTCCGAACACCGCAGCCTTTTAAAAAGCTTGAACTAATCCTGCAAGTTTAGTATCCGCAATTTTTTATTGCAAAGCATCACAGAATCAAATACCAAGACCGTTTTCAAATACCTCTATTGCCGACTTCAGGTCACGCACCTTCGAGTCGAGATCGGTAAGATGCTCCTCAACAGGATCAATATAATGAATCTGATCAAGATTCCGGCTCGAACAACCTACCTTTTCTCCATTTAGCCGCACTACCCTCGCCGGAACTCCTACCGCTGTGGCATTTTCCGGTACCTCCGTCAAAACTACCGCTCCTGCTGCAATTCTCGCATTATTACCTACCTTAAACGGTCCGAGTACCTTTGCTCCGGAACCTACAAGTACGTTATTTCCTAATGTCGGATGCCGCTTGCCCTGATCCTTTCCTGTTCCTCCAAGCGTTACCCCTTGATATATGGTGCAGTTGTCACCAATCTCCGCTGTTTCTCCTATAACAACACCCATACCATGATCAATAAATAAACCTTTTCCTATTGTCGCCCCGGGGTGAATTTCTATTCCTGTCTTGTGCCTTGAATGTTGAGATATCATCCTCGCTATAAACTTCATATTATGCCTGAAAAACCAATTAGCCCTGCGATATGCCCTGACAGCTTTAAAACCGGAGTATAAAAAATATACCTCAAGTCTGCTCCTTGCTGCGGGATCTCTTTCCATTATGGAATCAATCTCTTCTTTTAACTTCTTAAACATAATCTCCCCCCTTTTCCCGTGAATAAAAAAGCAGCCCCAAAATGCCGCAAGGCACAATGGGACGCTGCTGCGTGGTTCCACCCTTATTCGGCAGCTCAGGCTGCCCTCATTACTTTATAACGGAAGTACCCGTACGAGGCTACCAAAACTTCACCCCATAAGCTGATAGAGTGCATTCACGGGGATTTTTATAATATCTCACACCGACCGATATCTCTCTGAAATAAAAACAATCCCGCTACTAATCTCCGTCATAGCCTTATCCACTATAATATCATTATACACCAAGGAGTATAAATTGTTAATACCTTTTTAAAAATAATTTCAATTTGTTTATTTGGCATTTCTGATAAATTCAAAATTCTGTACGATATATATTACTCCTGAAACTATCGTAAGTACTGCACTTATCCAGACAGCACACTC
>CANRAN010000027.1 GCA_947628595.1 uncultured Clostridia bacterium
GGAGGTTGGTATCTGATGTCACAGAAAACGACAGGGAAAAACGATACAAAACGCACTGTTTCAAGGATACTTGGCTATACTTCCCCGTACAAGGGTAAAATTATATGTGCTCTCATATTTGCTGTTCTGTATGTGGTACTGAACCTTACGGCACCTGTGCTTGTAGGCTATGCGATAGACAATGCAATAGAAAAGGGAAATGTAAATTTTGGAGAAATAATCAATCTGCTGTTTCTCGTAGGTGTGACTGTTACGGCGTCATCAGTCTGTCAGTGGATAATGAGCCTTTATACGAACTGTGTCGCATATTTTACAATACGGGATCTCAGACGGGATATCTATAAAAAATTTAACACAGTTCCGCTTAAGTATATAGACGGTCAGCCGCACGGGGATCTCCTCAGCAGAATAATAAATGATGCCGATACCGTGGGTGACGGTCTGTTGCAGGGTATAACACAGCTTTTTTCGGGTATAGTCATGATAGTATGTACGCTTGTATTTATGCTTATTCTGAACCCGTTTATTGCACTTGTGGTTGTCGTAATAACACCACTGTCAATATTTGTTGCCGCTTTCATAACTAAACTTTCACAGAAATATTTCAGAAAGCAGTCTGTGACACAGGGTAAAATCAGCTCCTATGTCAATGAATATATCGGAGGTCAGGGAGTTGTCAGGGCTTTCGGATATGAGGGACGCTCAATAGAGGAATTTGAAAGAATTAACGAGGAATTAAGAATATGCGGTCAACAGTCACAGTTCTATTCATCCCTTGCAAATCCTTCAACGCGCTTTGTCAATGGTCTTGTAACAACGGCGGTATGCATAACAGGCTCTGTCAGTGCAATATATGGTGTGCTTTCCGTTGGACAGATTGCCGCATTTATAACCTACGCAAATCAATATACAAAACCATTTAATGAGGTTACGGGAGTTACATCCCAGCTTCAATCGGCACTTGCGGGTGCAGACAGAATATTTTCACTTCTTGACGAGCCGGATCAGTCCCCCGATCCCGAGGATTCAGTTATTCTTGAAAATTGCAAGGGAAAAATTGATATTGAAAATGTAAGCTTTTCATATACTCCCGAAAAGCCGCTTATTAGAAATTTCAATCTCCATGTAAGGCCCGGACAGAGGATAGCAATAGTGGGACCAACGGGGTGTGGAAAAACAACACTTATAAACCTTCTTATGCGTTTTTATGATATAGACAGTGGTGCAATTATGGTTGACGATAAGAGTATATATAATATAACCCGAAGCTCACTAAGAAAGAATTACGGAATGGTTTTGCAGGAAAACAGGCTTTATAATGCGACTGTCCGTGAAAACATAGCATACGGCCGACCCGAAGCAAGCATTGAAGAAATCAAGGACGCAGCAAGAAAGGCATTTATTGACAGTTTTATAGAGCGACTCCCGGACGGCTATGATACTGTTATATCCGAGGAGGGAACAAACCTTTCACAGGGGCAAAGGCAGCTTATATGCATAGCAAGAGTAATGCTGTGCCGCCCTCGTATGCTGATACTTGATGAGGCCACAAGCTCCATTGATACCCGGACGGAAATCAGGATACAGCAGGCATTCGATAATATGATGAAAGGCAAAACGAGCTTTATAGTAGCACATCGTCTTTCAACCATAAAGGAAGCAGACCTCATTCTTGTCATGAAAGACGGTAATATAATAGAGCAGGGAACACATATGGAGCTTATGCAAAAGGGCGGATTTTATCACAAGCTTTATAACAGCCAGTTCAGTAGAGATTTATAATAAACAAAAAAATTCCCGTTTTCAGCGGGAATTTTTTATCGGAATATTTTTGATTTATTTTATTGATAATCAACAACATCAACCCAGCTCTTAAGGAATGCGTCCTCACCGGATATCCTCTTTACGAGCTGTGAAGCTGCAACAATCGGAAGCCACTGCTGTACGTACTGTTTTGCTGTATCACTCTTACGGCAGAAGGTATCAAGGTACATATCTGCAAGCTCCTTATGTCTGAGAGCAAAGAGAAGATAGGTTCTTGCCGCATCGGCGGAAGCATTACCTTGTGTTGCGTGTGACCAGTCAATTATATGAGGATTACCATTCTTGTCGATAATGATGTTGGACGGGTTGAAGTCACCATGACAAAGCTTATTGTGGCTGGGCATACCGTCAAGGCGAGTATGAAGCTCATATCTGATAGTTGCGTCTACCTGACCGCCGAGGGATGATATTTTTCTGTTCATTTTATCCTTAAGCTTATTCAGAAGCGGAACCTTATAGCTCTGTACCTTTAATTGAAGACTTACAAAATCATTCATATATTTTTCAATATTATCGGGATCCTCCTCCATTATCTGTTCAAGAGTTTTACCCTCAATATAATCCATTGAAATTGCCCACTTACCATTAACAACAGATACAGCTCTGAGTGCGGGAATCGGCAGTCCCGTTTCCTCAACTCTTGCATGGTTAAGTGCCTCATTAAGAATATCAGATTTAGGGAATTTTTCGGAAAATTCCTTGATTACCATATCACCGTCTCTATAAATTACCTTTTCTTTTCTTGTTGCGATTACATCCATTGTGTTTGCTCCTTTCGGGATATATTTGATTTAAGCATATACAGTTACTAAACCGTTTCTATTATACTACTATTTTTATATAAAGTATAGATGAAAAATGCAATAATCTTTATAACTTTTTTTGACAGTTTGCACAATAAATTATTATATTGTGATAGTTTATGCGACTTTTTGGTATGTAAATTATTAATACAGGATGTTATTCATGAATGAACAGCTGCACCCAGTGCAAGACTCCGTTATACTTATAACATCCGATACCTATGCCGCTGAAATCCTTCGAGAGTATATTTTCTCTGTGCCCTTGGGAATTCATCCAATCCTTTACAGCCTCCTCGGGGGTTGTCTGTCCATAGGCAATGTTCTCACCAACAGCACTGTACTGTATATTATTGTCATCGAAAATAGTGAAGCATGATCTGCCGTCGGGTCTTGTGTGTTCAAAATGCCCGCAAATCTCCTTTGCTCTTGTTTGTGCAAGAGGAAAAAGATCATTTCTCTTTTTAAGAGTCGGAAGTCCCCTTGAAGTCCTTTCGTTGTTTACAAGCTCGATAACTCTGTCCCTATATTCCTCGTAATTTTCAGAAGTTTCATTTTTTACGGGTTTAACTGTTACCTTACAGGTGGTTGATACTCCGTTGCTTGTTTTTACGGTAATGACGGAGGTGCCAGGTGCTTTGGCTGTGATAACGGCAGTCGAATAATCCGTGCTACTGACAGTAGCCACATCGGTATTGTTGCTGTTCCATTTATACGAGATATTATAGTTGCCGATGTCCGTTGTTGCGGAAAGTGTATAGGTATCCCCTTTATTGAGTATTATACCTGTTTGGTTAAGCTCAATGCCGGTTGGATCGCCATACACCGTCACCTTACAGCTTGCGGTTATGCCATTGACTGTTTTAAATGAAATTGTAGCAGTTCCGGGGTTTTTAGCCTTAACTACTCCGTTTAAATAATCAATGACGCTTGCATCATCTATATAATAGCTGTATGATCTGTCGGAAGCATTTTTTGGCAGAACAGTTGTATTCAGATTTTTCGTTTCACCGATTTTTAATTTTACCGAGTAGGTACTCAATGATATTTCGTTAGGTTCTATCTCGGGGGCTTTAGACGGTGTTTGTTGATTGGTTTGTTGTTGATTGGTTTGTTGTTGATTGGTTTGTTGTTGATTGGTTTGTTGTTGATTGGTTTGTTGTTGATTAGTTTGTTGTTGATTAGTTTGTTGTTGATTAGTTTGTTGTTGATTAGTTTGTTGTTGATTAGTTTGTTGTTGATTGGTTTGTTGTTGATTAGTCTGTTGTTGATTAGTTTGTTGTTGATTGGTTTGTTGTTGATTAGTTTGTTGTTGATTAGTTTGTTGTTGATTGGATTGACCGTGCGAGGTATTTCCGGAGGTATCCGGGTTGTTTTCGTTTTCGGAAGCCGAGCTGCCCAATTGATTTTTATCGGAATTGATGTTTGACTCCGTGCTTGAATCTGTTGTGGATTTTTCATTACTTCCGTTGCTTTCGGTACTATTGTCCCGACTGCTCTCAGGAGTAGTATTTTCGGAAAATTCAGAGACAGTCTGTGTGTTTTGTATATTATCGGAATTGTTACCTGATTCCTCGGAATTATTTCCGCCGCAGCCTCCGAATATTGCGGTTGCCATAAGAATTGCTGTAATCAAGCTGATTACTTTTTCTTTTTTCATTATTTTCACCCCAAACTTAAATTGCATCAATTTACATTGTTGTAAGAGACATTATATATAAATAACTACTCTTATTCAACAAGTATATCATATTTTATACAATAATACAATATAAAAATATGTGGGAAATAGATGAAAAAAATGCAAGTTTGTCATTTACCGATACAGAAAAAATTGAAAAAATTACTCGTATAATTAAAAAGTACGCAGCCAATGGCTGCGTACCGAAAAACGCATCGTCTATTGCTGCCACACAACTGTCTCAAATCCAAACAAATTATGAAAAGAGAGGATGCATTTTTTCCGATTTTAGTATAATACATTCGGATTGAAATTATTGAGCTGCGTGGCATTATCATAGTACCACACTTTTTCACTATTGTCAACACTTGGAATAAAATATTATTTTATAAAAAATTTTTATAATATTTATTGATACATAGTAACAAATGGTGATAAAATTAAGATTCATTTACTGCCAAGAATTATCCTGTTTATTATTTTATCATATCATCAAGTCACTTTAAAGTCATTTTTGTATTTTATAATTATAACAAATTAAAAGAATAATTAACAAAATATAATGCGATATTGTGGATAATATTTATCTGTAATAAAAATTTATGCTGCTATCCTGTAAACATAATAATTAATTCCGCATCCGTGGTATGGGGACAAATATATTATTACAGATAATCAGATTGATTTTTGAATAGCCTTATTCGTGATTTTTAAAATTTTGTAATTAGTGAAAACGGTAGAAAATGACTGCACGCAGTATGGGAGGTATTGATGTTGGATATTATCAGTAAGCTTACTTTAAAAAGTCTGAGTATTAACAGAAGGAGGACATTTGTTACTCTGATGGGGATTGTTCTTTCTATGGCACTTATAACACTTACTGCAAATATTATTGAAAGTCTGAGTGCTACCGTTAGCAGGTATATTGAGGGAAAATACGGGAATTATGATGTAAGTCTTGTGTTATATCCACAAAGTGATGATAATATAGAAAGGATCAGGCTTAACAGGAATACAGAAGCTGTATATATGAAACAGGATATCGGGTTGGCTGAGTTTAAAAATTCAAAATCTGAATACAGAACGCAGATAGGAATAATAGCTTACAGTGATGGTGCTTATAGAGGCGGTGTTGATTTTGCCTTGAAGGAGGGCAGATACCCGGAAAATCAAAACGAAATTGTATTATCCGAAAATTGTATTAATTTTTCTGAAAATGAATATAAGGTTGGGGATAAGCTAACATTGGATGTTGGATACTGCTCTCGTTACATTACTGATGAGAACGGTAACGAGGTTCGATACATAATTCCTCTTATCAATACGTCTATCGGCGAGGATGAATTTGTAAAAGTGTTTACAAAAACATATACGGTAACAGGAATACTTGAGCGTGAACCTCAGCTTGGGTATGAAGAGGAAATGTCAGAATTCAACAGCCATGGAGTCAATATATATACTTATACCGACATGACAGAAAAGACTCAATCCGTATATAGTGATATTGCAGACACAGATGGTGATTATCATAGTGCTGTACTCCGTTGTCCGAGGGTATATCTGAAAATAAATGACAGAACGAGAGATGGGGCATTGGAATTCTTATCAGGGCTCACAGGTCTGAACAAGGCAGAACTTGATACCTATATATACAGTGAATACGGTCGGACGGATGAAATGGCGGATAAGCTTGCAAAATGTGAATTCCACATCATAGATGTTGCTGTAAATTCGAGCCTGCACGAGTATTATTATATGAGTAAAAATATAATATTCTATGCAGGTGCCGCTGTTATTATTCTGATTATGGTATCGGGTATATTTATAATTAAAAATTCATTTTCTGTTTCCATGCTTGAAAAGACTGTTTTATATGGTAAGATTGCAAGTGTCGGGGCAACACCAAGGCAGATAAGAAACAGTATATTTTTTGAGAGTCTTATTTTAGGCATTATAGCTATTCCCATAGGTCTTATAATAGGCATAGGGGGAACGGTGTTGGCAATTAATATTTCAAATTCGGTTATTTCACATATGCTTAACGGTATGAAAATGGAACTCGGAATTTCGTGGATAACCGCAACATCGGCAGTTTTGCTCGGATGTATAACGATTTTTCTTTCCGCAATATCCCCGGCAATGAGGGCGGCTGAAATTTCTCCAATAGAGGCGGTGAGGAGCAACAGCGATATAAAGATTAAGAATAAAAAACACAGATTCCTCCGTTGTCCTGTATGTATAAGCAAATTATTCGGGGTTGGCGGAGAGATAGCATGGAAAAATATGAAACGAAGCAGGCGGCAATACCGCACGACAGTTATTTCCATAATTGTCAGTGCCGCTGTATTTATAAGTGTTTTTTCATTTCTCAATTACACGGTGTTTATCTACAAGGAAAATACCATGGAATATAGCTATAATATGGAACTCCAGTATGATTTTGAATATATAGATATGGAGCGGGGTGAGGATCCGATTTTCAACATCTATCCGATAGATTATGTGGAGAGTGTTTATCTGAATGTTGCAGGTTTAGGTGATGTGGAAAAATGGTATTATGGATTCTCATCATCCTATTATGAATACGCAATACCACAGGAGAAGTTATCGGAGGATATAAACAGCACTGTTCTGCAATTCCTTCCCGTTGCTGTAAATACCGAACCGGTAAAATATCAACTTGATGTAATAGCATATGACGATAATACATACAAGAAAATAATAAAAAAACTCGGATACGAGTACGATGATATCAAAAATAAGGCTATACTTGTGAACGTCGGAAATATTGATTTATACAATAATGAGGGTAAGAGTAAAACAATAAACTGTGAGCTTATGGATGACCCTGTGGGATATACAATTAATGCAGCAGTTGATTATGATGAGGAGGATATAGCGAATGGTCTTGTGGTTGATACGAATACTCCTAAGGAGATAAGTATCGAAATAGGCGCAGAAATTACGGATATATCACAATTGGAGGACATCTTCGGATGTTATGACACACCCGAATTGGGTAATTTTATTGTAAGCATGGAGTGGCTGAAGAATAATCGCAGGTACTTTCCCAATATGGGGTCTTTCATTGAATTCAACTCAACCAATCCCGAAAGAACTGAGGAACAGCTCAATACCATTGCGGATCATTTTGAATTGAACAACAGGGTAAACAGCATAGAAAATACATATTCCATGTTGTCTCTTGTTCAGCTTTTTGTTTATGGCTTTATCGCAGGGATATCGCTTATAGGAATTACAAATATAATTAATACTATTTCAACCAATACCAAACTCAGACAAAAGGAATATGCAATGCTGAGATCTGTGGGAATGACTAAGCATGAATTTAACCGTATGATGCTGCTTGAATGTCTGTTTTATACTACTAAGTCTTTGATTATCGGAATACCCGCGGGTCTTTTGGGAACCTGTATTGTTCACCACTTCTATTCGGGTGCAGTGGGTTTTGATAATACGGAAATTCAGCTTCCGTTTATGTTCCCATGGGCGGCGATTATTATAAGCATTGTCGCTGTTACGGTTACCGTATTGTTTATCTCAGAATTTTCAGCACGAAATGTGCATAAGCAGGATATAGTGGAAACAATAAGGAACGACAATATATAAAATCGGATTTTATTTAACAATTTTAGGAGCAGGAGGAAACAGCTATGAATATAATGCATAAGCTTACGTTAAAAAGTCTTAGAATGAACAGGAGCCGTACTATTGCTACATTAATAGGAATAATACTGTCTATGGCACTGATAACTATTGTTGCAAATGTTATTGTAAGTCTGAAGGAGTCCGAAAAAAATTATTTTGAAAAGTATTATGGTAATTATGATATAGCACTTACGGGAAGGCTGTCTGCTGAAAATGTAGAAAAGCTTGAGGATAACAGGGACGTAAGCGGCGTTTACCTATATCAAAATATAGGAATTGCTCCTTTTGAAAATTCAAAATCAAATTTTCGTGATATGATAAATATAACAGCTTTCAGTGAAAATACCTTTGGCGAGGTTTTTGACAGCTCACTCTCGCAGGGCAGATATCCCGAAAATCCCGATGAGGTAGTGCTGTCTGAGGATTTTGTAAATTATTCGGATAAAATATATAATGTCGGTGATAAAATAACATTGAGCATAGGAATGCATACCTACACAAATTCTGATGAGGAATCAAGCGAATATGAGGAATATGCACCCGATGATGATAAATCGGAGTTTGAGCCGGTATTTACTAAAACCTATACAGTATGCGGAATACTTAACAGAGAACCGTTTGTTTATAAAAATAGTGAGTCGGTTGTTTATAATGGCGGAACGGTTAATATATATACATATACCGATTTTACGGATAAAATTCAGACTGCATACGATAATGAAAGTAATACTTGTGATGTATTTATAAAGCTAAGGGACACCGGCAGGGAAAATGCAAAGAAATTTTTATCCGATCTTTTAAACATTAATATACAGGAATTGGAGAAACCTAATTCGGATCTGGTGACGGACGAGGATTTGGACGGTAAATTGTCCCAAAGCGAATTTCATATTTCATATGCACAGATAAACGGAGATCTATATGACAATATTTCGAAAATTCTTAACATAATATTTTATGTCGGTCTGGTACTTATTATAATCATAATGATATCAAGCGTATTTATAATTAAAAACGGTTTTCTTATATCACTTACAGAAAAAACAGTGCTTTACGGTAAGATTTCAGGTATAGGTGCAACTCCGAGGCAAATTAGAAACAGTATATTTTTCGAGGGTCTTATCCTCGGCATTATAGGTCTGCCTGTCGGTCTTACTATTGGTATTGGTGGGACAACACTCGCACTCGGACTTTCATCTAAAATACTTAGCGGCATACTTGGAGGGGCGGAGCTTATCTTTAGTATATCGTGGCTTTCGTTAATACCGGCAGTTATACTCGGCGCACTTACAATATTTTTTTCCTCACTTTTTGCCGCTGTCAGGGCTTACCGTATTTCTCCGATCGAAGCAATAAGGAGCAATAAGTATATACGCATAAAGAGAAAAAAGAAAAATCCCTTTAAATCTCCTGCATGGGTAGGGGCATTATTCGGGGCAGGGGGTAAGATTGCATGGAAAAATATGAAAAGGAGCAGCCGCCAATACCGTACCGTGGTCATATCGTTAGTTGTGAGTATATCTGTATTTATAGGGGTGTTTTCATTTGTTGATTACACAATATATAATTTGAAAAAAATTTATGCAGGTGATTTTAATTATAATATGACAGCATATATAAAGCAGGGAAGAACATCGGAAGATGATCTCAGTTTTGATGAAAAGGAAAGCATTTTTCTTGATATTGCCCGTTCGGAGGAGATCAAGGAGTTTTGTTATAAATTTGAAAGTTGTTTTGATTATTGTTTTGATATTCCGATTGATAAGATACCGGATAATATTTTAAATTCCGATTATTATGATATGTTCATGAAAGATAAGATTTGGGATAATACACTTCATAATACCGAAGCAAGAATTGTTGCCTATGATGACAATACATACAATACGATACTCGACAGACTTGGTTACAGCTATGATGATATGAAGGATAAAGCTATTCTTGTGAATATAGACGAGGTCTATGATCTTAATCATAATTCTGATGATGAATATATAACCGACAAATTCATGGTTGATCCGATAGGCTATAAAATAGATTTGAAATTTAATGAAGCGGAGCAGGATGAAAGGAGTATTTCACAAGACGCTGAGAAGCTTACTCTTGAAATAGGCGGAGAGGTAACCGACACATCTGTCTTTGATGATACGGTTTTTTCCGAGAGAAGCAACGGAGGCGGTGAATTTTATTACAGAAGCCTTATTGTCAGCAAGGAATGGATGAAAAAGAATTATTACGATAAGGATAATCTTGATAATTTTATGTACATACTGTCCGAAGATCCCGATAAGACCGAACAAAGTATTGATATTTCCGGGGATTACTTATCCGTTGAAAATCATTATACAAGGCAAAAACAAATTAATTCTGTAATTATACTCGTACAATTTCTTTTATACGGTTTTTTGTGTGCTATATCCCTTATAGGAATTACAAATATATTCAATACCATAAATACCAATACCAGACTTAGGCAAAAGGAATATGCCATGCTGCGTTCTGTCGGAATGACAAAGCATGAATTTAACCGTATGACAGTGCTTGAATGTATGTTTTATACAGTAAAGTCATTGATTATAGGAATACTGATAGGTCTTTTCTGCACAATTGTTATACATTTCTGTTTTCTTTATACATGGGATGAGAGAAATAATGGAATACTTGTTTTTATATTCCCGTGGATGGCTGTTGCAATAAGCGTATTAGTGGTTACTGCGTTAATTATATTTATATCTGTATTATCCGTAAGGCATATACATAAGCAGAATATAGTAGAAACAATAAGGAACGACAATATCTGATAAATTTCTTTGTCTGTGTCACTTAAAAGTCATTTAAGTATTGTATATTTATGATACAAAATATAAATAAAGGTATTCTTAGGAGGTAAATATGGAAATTTTAAAGGTAGAAAATCTTGTTAAAACCTACAAGGAAGGAAAGGACGAATTCAATGCTGTTGACGATGTATCTTTTTCGGTGGAAAAGGGAGAATTTGTTGCAGTTGTGGGGGCAAGCGGAAGCGGCAAGAGTACGCTTATGCATATGATAGGCGGTGTTGACAGACCGACAAGCGGTAAAATACTTATTGACGGTAATGAGATCAATACAATGGATAATAATAAACTCGCAATATTCCGAAGAAGACAGATAGGGATAGTATACCAATTCTATAATTTAATACCGATACTTACGGCGGAGGAAAATATATCACTGCCGATAGAGCTTGACGGAAGAAAGCCGGATAAGGAAAAAATAGAGGAGATAATGGAAAGGTTGGGTATTATTGATAAGAGAAACAGTCTTCCGAATGAGCTTTCCGGCGGACAGCAGCAAAGGGTGGCTATTGCAAGAGCAATAATAAATAATCCGACAATACTGCTCGCCGATGAGCCAACGGGAAATCTCGATACCAATGCGGCTGATGAGATAGTTAAAATTTTCAAGATGACAAATAAGAACTACAAGCAAACTATACTTATGATAACACATAACCCCGAAATAGCGAAAGAAGCTGACAGAATACTCCGTATTCAGGACGGTAAGCTGGTAGGGGAGGCTTAATGTATGAAAATAATGCATAGGCTGGCAGTCAAAGGACTGAAAATGAACAAAAGCAGGACGATAGCTACATTTATAGCTATTGCCCTGTCTATGACACTTATAACGATAATTGCAAACACGGTTGTAGGTTTGAAGGAATCGAGCTATGATTTCTATATAAAACATAACGGTAATTATGATGTATCCTTTGTTATGAAAGAACCGACAAAGGAGAATATCGAAAAGTTAAGGCTTAACAGAGATGCAGAGGAAGTATATCTTTGTCAGGATATCGGTGTCGCACCGTTTACGGATTCTACGTCAAAATTCAGAAAAAATATTTTTATAAAATCATGCAGTGAAAATTATTTTGAAAAATGCTATAATTTCTCACTCAAGGAGGGACGCTATCCTCAAAAGCCCGATGAGGTAGTTCTATCAAAAGATTTTGTTGACTATTCGTCTAAAAAGTATAAGGTAGGCGATGAGCTGACCCTTGACATAGGTACGTATCATGCAGAATATGAAACGGAAACGGGGCAGACCGAAGAGCATATTCTGGGGCTTGATGATGTTGGTATTTTTTACTATGATTCGGAATTTGTAAAATCATTCAAAAAGACATATAAGATTGTCGGAATACTTGAGAGTGAACCTTATGCTGACCATGACTTCAACTATCATGTGAATATATACGGATATACGGATTTATCTGATAATATCCAAACCGCACTTGATGGATGGGAATACGGCGGCAAAGATATATATGTTAAAGTTAATAACGGAAACCAAGATAACAGTATTGATTTTATATCCGATATTACGGGAATAAACAGAGCCGATATTTATAATGAAATTCGCGGTTTCCAAATCTATGATTTTTATGACGATGAGGAAGAAATCTATGATTTTGATGACGATGAGGAAGAAATCTATGATTTTGATGAATATGAAGAAGAAGAGAAAAGAATACAGGAAGAGCTGGAGCAGTGTGAATTTCATATTGTTGGTATTGGTGTTAATGACTATCTTTATGATGGACTAAAAGTATATAAAACATATGAGTCCCTTATTTTTTATGTGACCTTGGGGATTATCCTGCTCGTTATGGCGGCAAGTATATTTATAATAAAGAATAGCTTTGCTATATCCGTGACAGAAAAAACCGTTATGTACGGAAAACTGTCCACTGTCGGAGCAACACCGAAACAAAT
>CANRAN010000028.1 GCA_947628595.1 uncultured Clostridia bacterium
GTGGGAAGAATTTTATAATTCTTCCCATTATCTTTTGTGTGCTTATTATCGGTATAAGTACTGCAGTAGTTTATCCGTCTGCCGCTTCCTTTATTTCCATGGCTAAATTGTTCTTTTCAGATGGTGAAAAGGACTTTTCCACAGGGTACAATAATATTTTTGTTCCTGTTGAGGAGGAAAGTGAAGAGCCATCTGCCGTTGAAGAGGGATCATCCGGTGGAAGAAAGGTAGTACCGATGTCAACAATAGAGTTTCCTTCATACGGTGACCAATTCGGAGAGTTGATTATTGAGGACTGTCAGATTGATACTAAGCTGTTCTTTAATGACGGAACAAACGAGCTTAATAACGGTGTGGGCGTATATACCGGAAGTTTCATACCCGGTTATGGAAAAACAATACTTGTTGCCGGACATAACAATACATATTTTAATGGCTTGAAATATGCCCAAAAGGGGCAAAAGGTAAAGATTCGTACAAGCTATGGTAACTATATTTATGAAATAAACGAAACAAAAATAGTGGATAAGTCTGATGTGGCTGCGTGCAACCTTGGGGCGGATTATGAAAACCTTATCATGTACACCTGCTATCCTTTTGATGAGTTGGGACTAACGCCGCAAAGATTTTTTGTATATGCAAAGTTTGTCTCGGGTCCTGCTTTGGACAATAAACATTAAGTGAGGTGCCGTATGTCAGATTCTAAAAAGAAATTCGATATCAAACCTTTGATTTATGGTTTCCTTTCCTTTGTACTCGGGTTTGTACTTTTCTTGCTTTCTATATGTCTTGTTTTAAGACTTACATTTTTCTCACAGGATTTCATGCTTGATTCTATGGCAAATTCGGGATATTATGAGATGGTGAAGGATGAGCTGAATGATAAGCTGAAGGATCTTGGTCATGCCAGCGGTCTGCCGGATGAGTTTTTTGATGAGTTTGTAAAAAAACTTGATATTATTGATGTAGAGAGAAATTATGTTGCCGCTTTTTATACGGGTGAGTCAACCCTGATTGACACCGATAAATTTAAGCAGCAGTTGCTTGATTCTATCAATACGTATATTGAGGAAAATAATATTGACAAGGAAAAAGCAAATGAAAATAGTGTTTTATACCTTGTTGACCAGGCGTCTTCAATTTATGTAAATGCTGTTACTGTGTCATTTTTCTCAGTTCTTGCAAATTATATAAAGAATCTTGATGGTCCATTGACCATGGTGACAGTAGGGCTTACTGTGGTTGCACTGATTATTGCTGTAATTATATACTTTACAAATGTGTATAAGCACCGTCGATACAGGTATCTTACATATGGTCTTGGTGCGGGATTCCTCAGTGTGACAGTTATACCGATAGTTATATTTTTATCCGGTATAATTCCAAAGGTTAATATTTCAACACGTTCTCTGTATAACCTTTTTGTGGCATATTTTAATACAATGTTTATGTATTTCTGGATATTTGCGGCAGTTCTTCTGTTGCTTACAATTATCAGCTTTGTTTTATATCGTCAGAAGTATCTTAAGGCTATCAGCCATTGATATAAACCATTTTAATTATTTAAAAAACGGGATGAATTTCACGATTCCTCCCGTTTTTTCACCTAAAACTAAGGGTTTACACATTATGTAATAGGTATTATTGACAAACCACATATTTGATATTATAATTAATTCAAGGTTTCAGAAACAGTAATTATCGGTTAAGAATGTATTCGGTATTGTTTTTTGCCGCTGTAATCTTTGTGGTGCCTTAGACAACTTCTGCAAAGGGAGCGGCTATATTACCTATATTTGTTGTAGCTATATAACTTGCAAAGGCATAAGGAAAGTGTGTTTAAAATGAGTAAAAATGAAAAGTCACAACGTTTGAAAGATAAATTATACCTTATAGTTTTCCCGGTTATTTTTTCAATATTGGTGCTTTTGGGCAGCATCCTTGCGGCATATCCGTATATCAATAAATTCGTCGAAATGAGTAATACCTATTTTCAGGATAATAATGTTGAAATTCCCGCGGATTGTTATGATATATTTGTACCGGAGGAAGGCGGCAAAATGGAGGAGATAAGTAAGCCCGAAGAGGAAAAGACTTTAAAGGATACAAGGCCCATTGAGCAGAAAATGATACCCTTATCTTCTGTAACATACCCGTATTTTGGTCAGCGTATGGGCGAGGTTATAATTGAGGACTGCCAGATATATACAACATTATATTTTGGTGACGGAAATTACGAGCTTAATAATGGTGTGGGTATGTACACAGGAGGATTTATACCCGGATATGGGAGAACCGTAATGATTGCGGGGCATAACAATACGGCATTTAATGGCTTTAAGTATGCTCAAAAAGGGCAAAAAGTCACAATTCGTACATATTACGGAACATACACATATGAAATAACCGATATACAGGTAAAGCTGAGTACAGATTCGAGTGCATATGATTTCAGCCTTGATTATGAAAATCTTATAATGTACACCTGTTATCCGTTTGATGAGCTTAATTTAACACCGTACAGATGTTTTGTATATGCCAAGCTTATATCCGGTCCTGTCATAGATAAAAATAATTGAAATCTGCGGTGGTGTGCTGCCGCTGTCTGCTCGTAATTAATTTACTCAGGTTAATTATTCTATGACTCGACCATAAATTTACTCTATAAACAAGTGACAAGTCTGTTATTTCCGCCTGCGGAGCGGCTCGTAAGAGCCGCTCCCGACACTTTCTTATGGTTTCCGACAGGTGTACACTACCGCCGTTTGAACGTACTTACAGTCAGAATTTAGAACGAACGCCGTGACAGAAAATGCGAACAGGACGCGGCGGCACACCGTGCTTGATTTTTGGTGGGGATTGTCATATAATTAAGAAGTAGGGTGTTTTTGATTTCAGTTTAGGAGAGGTTGTATTTATGGATAATCAAATTATTGAATTTTTTAATTATGTTAATGGTAAAACGGTTGCTTTCTGCGGCATTGGAGGAAGCAATTTGCCGCTTATAAAGCTATTTAAAAAATATGGTGCAAATGTTCTCGCCTGTGATAAAAGAGAACGTGAGGCTCTTGGTGAAAATGCCGATATGGCGGAGCAGTATGGAGCAAAGCTCAGACTCGGTGAAGATTATCTGAAAAACCTCGGTGCAGATATCATATTCCGAACACCGGGTATGAAATTTTATATGCCCGAACTTGTAGAGGCACGAAAACAGGGGGCAGCAGTTACGAGCGAAATGGAGGTATTCTTCGACCTTTGCCCCTGTAAAATTATTGCTGTGACAGGAAGCGACGGGAAAACGACTACAACAACCATAATTTCCGAAATACTCAAGGCTCAGGGCTACAATGTACATCTCGGCGGAAATATAGGCAGACCGCTTTTGCCCGATATAGAGGAAATAAAACCAGAGGATATAGCTGTCGTTGAACTGTCAAGCTTTCAGCTGATATCCATGAGAAAAAGTCCCGAAATAGCTGTTGTTACAAACCTTGCACCAAATCATCTTGATATCCATAAGGATATGCAGGAATATATAGACTCAAAGAAAAATATAATACTGCACCAAAATGCTTTCGGGAAGGCCGTACTTAATCTTGATAATGATATTGCCTGCTCATTTAAGGAAGATGCAAGAGGAAGTATATGTTTCTTCTCACGCAAAAATAAGCCTGAAAACGGTGTGTATATGAGTGAGAACGGGAAAATAATTGTCAATGAATACGGAAAAGAAACCGAGATAATGACTGCCTCGGACATAAAAATTCCGGGACTGCATAATATAGAAAATTATCTTGCCGCCATTGCCGCAGTTTGGGGATTGGTCGATAAGGAAACTATCGTAAAGACAGCAAAGACATTTGGAGGTGTTGAACACCGTGCAGAGCTTGTAAGAGAGCTTAATGGGGTAAGGTACTATAATGACGCCATCGGTACGAGTCCTACAAGAACAGTAAAGGGTATGCTGTCATTGTTTGAGCAGAAAATAATTCTCATTGCAGGCGGTTATGACAAAAAAATCCCGTATGACGATATGGGAAAGGTGGTACCCGATACGGTAAAGGTTCTTATTCTTTTCGGAGCAACGGCTGATAAAATAGAAGCTGCCGTAAAATCTGCACCGGATTATTGCGAAAATACCCCTGTTATTATACGTGTCAATAATATGGAGGAAGCCGTAGCAGCTGCAAGGGAAAATGCTGTAAGTGGTGATATAGTTGCCATGTCGCCTGCAAGCGCAAGTTTTGATATGTATAAAAATTTTGCGGAGAAGGGATTACACTTTAAGAAAATAGTGAATGAAATGGAGTAGTTCCGGAATTACTGATTATTTTTTGCGGAAGGGATTGGTATGTCAAAAAGATTTTTTATTGCAATATTGTGCGGATTATTTTTATTATTAGGCTGTTCAAATGACAGTACGGCTGTGGTTGGTTCGGATAGTGGGACACAGACGTCTGTTCAACCGCAGAGTAAACCTGATTCGTCAAATGAATCTATGTATTCAAGTGTTTCGGGTAGTGAAAACAGTATATCTGATGAATTTTCTTCTTCATGTCCGGAAGATAAAAGTCAGCAAAGTCAGCAACCGCCGGAAGGATCCACCTCATCGGGAACTATTGACATATTGCCGACTTCGTATGACCTGAGAAATGAAAATTTGCTGACATCCGTACGGAACCAGTCCCCGTTTGGAACCTGTTGGACCTTTGCGGGAATATGCTCGGCAGAAACCGCATTGCTGAAACAGGGGGTTACCGATGAAAATAGCACTACGCTTGATCTTTCGGAAGAGGCACTTTTATGGGGGGTCTGCGGAAACGGTGGAGTATAACGGATACAGTTCTGTATCAATTGATAATAAATTTGAAGTACCAAGGGAGAACGGAGCGATTGTTATCGGTATAGGTGGAAATTCTTCAATAGGTGTTCAGACCACTCTGATTAACAGAGAAAGAGGATTATTTTTACCGCCCGAAAATTCAGGAACAGGATTAAGTTTTATGATATGTGATGGAAAAGCGGAAGATCTCTCAAGTGAGCATACTATTGTTTCAATTAAGGTGTCTACGCAGGATTAATGATGAACATTATCCCAAAAATTACAGCCGAAAGTGGGGATCAATGAAAATGAAAGAAATACTCGAAAAGCTTTGTACAGAAAAGGGAATATCGGGAAAAGAAAATGAGATGTTTGATATTATAAAAGAATTGCTTGACGGAACGGCAGGCATCAGAAAAATGTCAAACGGAAATATAATAGCCGAAATGGGTGATAGAAACAGTGGGTATCATATTATGCTTGATGCCCATATTGACAGGATAGGTCTTACTGTAACATACATAGACGACAGAGGATTTATAAAAGCCGAGCCTGTTGGCGGAATGGATCTTCGTGCCTTGCCGGGCAGTGCGGTTATTATAAACGGCAGGGAAAATTTATTGGGTGTTGTATGTGTCATGCCTCCGCACCTTACAAAAAATGAAGAACCGTTGGGTCGTGACAGTATATGGATTGATACGGGTCTGCCTAACGAAAAGGTAAGGGAGCTTGTATCACTTGGAGACAGTATAATCGTAAAAAGTAATTTTAGGGAAATGCTCAATGATACGATAAGCGTTTCCGCCTTGGATAACCGTGCAGGCTGTGCCGCACTTATAGGCTGTGCAAAGATGCTTTCCGGAGAAAAATTGCCGTGCAGAGTTTCATTTGTTTTTTCTGCACAGGAGGAAACAAACGAAAGCGGAGCAAAAACAGCCGCATATGAGCTTACGCCGGACGAGGCTGTAGTTGTTGATGCAGGCTTTGCAAAGCAGGAGGGAGTGCCGTCGTGCAAAAGCGGTGAACTTGGTTGTGGGGCAATAATTAGCATAGCGCCTGTGCTTTCAAAAAGGATTACCGATAAGCTTATTGATATATCACATAGGCTTGGCGCAAAGTGTGAATTTGAGGTAGACGGAGAAACAACCGGAACAAATGCGGACGGTATAGCGGTTTCTCGTGGCGGAGTGCCGTGCGGGGTATTATCCGTACCTGTGAAAAATATGCATACACAGACAGAGACAGTTTATATAGGCGATATAGAAAAGGCTGCCGGAATTTTATCAGCATATGTTGAGGAGGGAGGGATAAACAATGCTTGAACTCGGTCTTCTTAAAAAGCTGTGTACAGCCTGCGGAATATCAGGTGACGAGGGTGAAGTCAGGAGTATTATTCTCGATGAAATTCGTCCCTTTGCTGATGAAATTAATATTGACTCTATGGGTAATGTGATAGTATTCAAAAGGGGCAGGCAGAGGGCAGAAAAAAAAATTATGATTTCCGCACACATGGATGAGGTCGGCTTTATTGTAACAGATATACAGGATAACGGAACGCTGAAATTTGAATGTGTCGGGGGAATAAACGACAGTGCCGTTTTTGCAAAGCAGTTCTTTGTAGGAAAGAATAAAATTTCCGGTGTTGTATGCTCAAAGCCTCTCCATTTGACAGGTCCCGACGAAAGGGGAAAAAATCCCCCCGTAAAAGAACTTTTCATAGATATAGGTGCAAAAAATAAGGAGGAAGCCGAAAGATATATACATCCCGGTGACAGTGTTGTATTTGACAGCCCGTATGAAAATAAATTCGGAAGAATAATAGGAAAGGCTATTGATGATCGTTTAGGCTGCCTTGTGCTTATAGATATGATAAAATCGGATTTGTTGTATGATATGTATTTTGTGTTTTGCGTACAGGAGGAGGTAGGACTCAGGGGTTCAACCTGTGCGGCATATACGGTTGCTCCTGATAGTGCGATAGTAGTAGAGTCAACGACAGCGGCGGATCTCCCAAATGCTGAAAATGAAAAAAAGGTATGTATTGTGGGGGATGGTGCAGTCGTTTCCTTTATGGACAGGTCGACAATTTATGACAAGGAATATTATGCCCTTGCGTTGGATATTGCAAAGGAAAAAAATATTCCGGCACAGACAAAAACAATGATAGCCGGAGGAAATGATGCGGGAGCGATACATCGTTCACGTAGCGGTGTTCGTACCATTGCTGTATCTGTTCCTTGCAGATATCTCCATTCATCAAGCAGTCTTATAAGCGAAAGTGACGCACAGGCGGTATATGAGCTTGTATATGCCCTTGCAGAAAATATTGCAGGAAACAAATGATTTATTATACAGACTGCAAGGACAAGGGAAAAATCATAGAGGCTTTGAATTTATGCAATGGTTTAAATGGTGTATGCCATTGCAGGATATCAAGTCTTATGAACAGCTATGGGGATTATGAAGGGCTTGTTTCACTTTGGATACAGTGTGATAAAAATAATTACCCGACTGCTGTCATTATAAAATACGGCGGTGATATGACTGTATCAATCGGAGAAAATGCCGATACTTGTGAAATAGGGGAGTTTATTATGCTTGTCGGTGCTGCAAGTGTTTTGAGTGAGAGAAAATTGTTTGACAGCAGTGAAAGAGGCATTATAATGCAATTAGCGAAAAAAAAGGTTGTTGATAATTGTAATAATAACCTTGCGGTTAATTTTTCCCCCAACCTTTCCGCCGTATATAAGCTTTTGGAGAGCTGTAACGGTAAAGGATTTGAATCTCCTTCCTATGAGGATTTTATTCTTGACACATCACATAAGATCCGCCATTCCTGTGCGGAATGTTGTGCGATTGAATGTGATAATACAGTAATATCCTATGCAATGACAGCGGCTGTGACGGATGAATCGGCTGTAATCGGTGCAGTGTGTACACAACCAAAATATAGGGGACAGGGGTACGGTTCGGTATGTGTCCGCTCACTTATAGACAGACTTGGTAACAGGAAAATACTTATTATGAGAGCAAGCGGAGAAAACGAAAGCTTTTATAAAGGGCTTGGTTTTGAAAACTGCGGAGAATTTTATATATACAGACAGTCGGATATGTGAGGAGAAAAAGGAAAATGGAAAATATTTTTTTTGATATATCACCCGAAATAATTGAGTTCGGAAAAAAAGCTATGGAATCTGTGCAACCTTATTTTGGGGAAATAGATAAAATTACAGAATATAACCAGATGAAAATGCTCAAAGCCTTTCAGAATGCAAGGGTAAGCGAAAGCTGTTTTGCTGCTTCAACAGGTTATGGATATGGCGACAGGGGACGAGAGGCACTTGATGAGATCTTTGCCGAAGTGCTTGATACAGAGGATGCCCTTGTACGCCATAATTTTGCAAGCGGTACGCATACTCTTACAGTTGCACTTTTCGGTGTGCTTCGTCCGGGAGATACCATGATATCGGTAACTGGAGTTCCGTATGATACACTAAGGGGAGTTATAGGTCTTGGAGAAAACCGTAACGGTTCGTTAAAGGAGTTCGGTATAAATTATGAGCAGGTTGATTTGCTTCCGAACGGGGGGATTGATTACGAGGGGATAAGACGTGCTGTAAAGCCCGATACAAAAATGGTATATATTCAGCGTTCAAGGGGTTATTCACTGCGCCCCACATTATTATTTGATGATATAAAAAAGATATCGGAACTTGCGAAAAGTATTGCACCGGATTGTATTGTAATGCTTGATAACTGCTATGGTGAATTTGTGGAGGAAAAAGCTCCCGGAAGTATTGTTGACCTTATGGCGGGCTCACTAATAAAGAATCCCGGCGGCGGAATTGCGCCAACAGGAGGATATATAGCCGGAAAGCATATGCTTGTCGAGGCTTGCTCCTATCGGCTTACAACTCCGGGGACAGGAAAGGAGATAGGCTGCACCCTCGGTCAGAACAGGGAGCTTTTTATGGGTGCATTCAGTGCGCCGCACGTTACGGGAGAAGCAGTGAAAACTGCTGTTTTTGCGGCTGCTCTGTTTGAGCTTTTAGGATATGATGTAACTCCGAAATATAATGAAGTAAGGGGAGATATCATACAGACGGTACTTCTCGGGAGTGAGGAAAAGCTTATAAGCTTCTGTCAGGGTATACAGGCTGCCTCACCGATAGATTCTTTTGTTACACCGGAGCCGTGGGATATGCCCGGATATGACAGTAAGGTAATTATGGCGGCAGGTGCATTTACACTCGGTGCTTCCATTGAGCTTTCGGCGGACGCACCCTTGCGTGAGCCGTTTGCAGTATGGATGCAGGGCGGACTCAATTTCCACAGCGGAAAGGTTGCAGTATTGCTTGCTGCCGAGAAAATGAAAAGAAGCGGCAAGGATTAAAAATATGAACAAGGAAAAAAATAAATCTAAGGTCAATTACAGGCTTGAAATGACAAAAAGAATTAATATTGCCGCATATGCGGGCGTGTTTATACTTTTTGTGAATTTTATTGTGGGAATTATACTAAAGAAATACCTTTACGGGATTTCCTATACAGGCTATCTGCTTTTTCTTCTGTTAAATACCTGTGTATCCATGCTGCCGTTTTTAGCAGTGTATCATATAAAGTGTGGTAAAATAAAAGAACTTTTGACAGTGCCAAAGGAGGAACGATGCAGCTTTTTAAGGTGCGTTGTTGTTGTAATTCTGGGATTTGGCTTATGCACAACAGCAAATTTTCTTACATCGCTCGTATCAACTTATATATTTAATATTGAAACAGGAACGGCGGTAAATCAATATGTTACAGATATACCGAGTCTGTGTCTTGCTGTTTTAGCTGTGGGAATTGCCCCTGCTTTATGTGAGGAGCTGCTATTCCGTGGTTGTATTATAGGCTCACTCAAAAAGTATAATGTGCTCATGTCTGTTGTTATATCCTCTTTTATTTTTTCTCTGATACATTCAAACATAGGCGGAATGATGTTTGCCTTTTTTTCGGGTATGGTACTCGGATTTGTAAGAATGTATACAGGATATTTTTCCGCTGCTGTTGCAGTTCATTTTATGAATAATGCCCTTGCACTTGTATCTGCGGCAGTTGGAAATTTTGCGGGAGAAAATGCGGAGAATATTATATTTTATACAGTGGGAATTATCGGAATTATATTGACGCTGACGGCTTTCATTCTTATATTGACAAGAAAAATAAATCTTGATTGTATTTTTTTCGTAAAAGAATCAACTTCGGCTCAGTCATTAGAAAACATAGTAAGCAGCTGCGGTATGTTGCTCGTGTTTGTTTTATGTACTGTACTTATGGATATGTGAGGAGCTTATAATGACCACGGACGAAAAATTTATGTATCTCGCCATTGAGCAGGCAAAAAAAGCATATGAAATAGATGAGGTGCCTATTGGTGCTGTCGTTATAAAGGACGGAGAGATTGTAGGTTCAGGCTATAACAGACGTGAAACGGGTAAAAATGCATTATACCACGCCGAGCTTACAGCGATAGACGAGGCTTGTCGAAGGCTCGGGGGTTGGAGGCTGTGGCAGTGCGAATTATATGTGACGCTTGAGCCATGCCCGATGTGCGCCGGAGCAATAATCAATTCAAGGCTCAGACGTATAGTCTATGGCTGCGAGGATAATAAGTCGGGTTCGGTGAAATCTGTTGTAAATCTGTTTGAGTTGCCGTATAATCATAAGCCTGAATATATCGGTGGAATTCTGTCTGATGAATGTTCAAATCTGTTGTCTGATTTTTTCAGGGAGCTGAGAGAACGCAAGAAAATAAATAAGTAGGCTTATACGAGGGGAGGATGATTATGAAAAGGTTTATGGTGCTGATGCTTACGGCTGCCTTTGCAATTTCGGTGGCTGCGTGCAAAAATAATGATAATGGTGAGGACAGCACAGAGGAAAGTATTGTTGCGGAAAGCCCCGTCATTGAAGAAAGCCCGAAATCTTCATGGGAGGAATCTGTGGAAAAATCAGAACCAAGTGAAACTGAATCATCGGCTGAGGTAAGTAAGATAAGCTCTGCGGACGTTGAAAAGACACTTGAGGTATATGAAAACTTCTCTAAAAAGTACCACAATACAGATTTATGGGACAGTATAAAATGCTATGGAAGATTTAAAAAGGATTCCGAAGACGGATACTATAAAAAAGGCGATTTGGTAAGAATAATCGGAAAGTATGAGGATAAGTCCTCTGCAATAATATATACCGATTCGGGAGGGGTTAATTTTGAGAAAGCCGATATTATAGAATTTCTTCCGAAGGATTATGCCGTCAAGGAGAGCGATAGACTTATAGGTACTCCTAACCTTCCCGCTTCACAGGTGCTTGAGGATACATATGTCGATGTGTACAGGGAAAATTATGGATTGCCATGTCTTTCACCGAAGAATGAATATTATGAGGATTACGGAAATTCTCTTGATGTTGTATATGATAAAAAAATGATAGTAAGGTACGGAAAGCTTCTCAAAGGTTTGACCGTATATTCTTCTGACAGCGATGCGGTTAAGCAGGCAAATATTCCCGCGGGATCATATGTCGGACTATTATCATACAGCTACGGTCAGGGCTTTGGTATGTTCAGCGTATATAATGACGGCAGTTCATATACAATCCCGGAATACATAAATGATAATCCCGAAAATAAGTATATTGAGGTAATGTCAGAAGACTTTGAGCCGCCTAAGAACAGTAAAGTTTACGGTCTTGAGGATAAAACAAAGATACTTTCCCACGCAACTGTTGAACCTGTAAAAGTTTACAATGATACAGCTATAAAAACTGTAACGCCGATAAGTACAATTTATATATCTCTCACCGACAGCGAAAATGCAGTTTACAATATTCTGAAGGGAGAAAAGCTTTCGGTTGTTGCGGAGGAAGAGGATATATATACCTGTATCTATGAGAACAAATGCTTCAAAATATCAAAAAATATGGTAAAGGATTATGTTGAAGAAAAGAGTCAGGTATCCCGGGAAAATTAATACGTTAACAAATTGTAAATGGTTTGACATATATTCACGCTTATGCGGGGTAAAAATTTAAAATTATGCTTGAAAAACAGGAATAATTATGGTATAATATTCAAGTCTTTGGATACCGTCACTTGTGATGGGCTTCATTGCATGGCTTAGAGCCGTACTTTGAAACGGACAGTCCTCTGCGGCTCGCCGCAAGAATGTCTATAATAACAGGAGGAATAAGAATGGACGCACTTAAAACTATTGCACAGGCTTCTGTAAAAGCAGAAAAGCCGAAGTTTGCAGTTGGTGACACTGTACGCGTAAGCGTGAATATCCGCGAGGGTGACAGAGAAAGAATTCAGATGTTTGAGGGAACAGTTATTGCCAAAAGGGGAAGCGGGGTTGC
>CANRAN010000029.1 GCA_947628595.1 uncultured Clostridia bacterium
TCCTCTTTTTCCCGTAACCAGTCGGGATGTAAAATGTGCAAAGTCAGTTTTGCGGACAGCCTGAAATAACCGTGGGGCACACGGGGGTTAGCTCGTTGATACTGTATGGGTTACCATACTTGAGCGAGAAGCCCCCATCTCTATAGGTGGGGGGAGTATGTCACACACAAAAACAAGGTTACAGAGTGAATGTTCTGTGACTTTGTTTTTTTACGTTAAAAATACTGTGTATTTACAAAAATTATGTAATAACACAGAAAAATAGCAGTCATTAAAACAAAACTGTATAATGCATACAAACACGCCCCGGGTCTTAATGATTATTGTGAAAAAAGCCGTTCCCTAAAAAGTACATAAAAGTAACAGCTTGGAAACGGCTTCAGTATTATTTTTTATCAGTCTTCTGCTGTTTTGGTTGCATGGAAAAAGTCAACTTCAGCCCCGAACGGATGAAAAATTATACCCATCACATTTGCGGCACTTGCATAGTATCTGTTTTCTATATAGAGCGGATAAAAAATGCCACTGTCCAAAAGACTTTGTTCGACAGTCTTTATGTTATCAGCCTCTGCTGCAACCTGATTTTTTTTGATCCTCTCAACAGTGTCATCATATTCAGTGCTGCTGTATGCCGCAATATTATATTTGCAGGTGGATTCAAATAATTCTAAGGTATTGACCGGTGTATTTCCCTGAATTGTAAGCGGAGCGATAGCAATTTCAAAATTACCGTCTGAAATCCTGTCCTTAAGCTCGGAAACAGGAACAGGCTTCTTATTGAAATATCCCCCTGTAAGCTTATTCCATGTTTCGATAATATTATTTACAAATATCTGAGTTTTATCATCGTCAGGGCAAAGTATTGTTATATTGGTAATACTGTCAAGTCCTACATTCCTAAGCCCCTTTGCCAAAAGCTTATCCGGAAATTCGGTTGAATTGAATTTAACATTCCCAACAAGTTCCCTGTATTTTTTTTCGTCAAGCAGCGCACTCTCCGGAATGATGTTCCCTGTCACAATGCAGTTGTCGGGTATTTTTTTCAGGATATAATCCCTATCAAGTGCGGACAGTAGCCCCCTCCTTATATCTTCGCTTTTAAACAATTCATCCGTATTGTTAAAAGAAATTCCCCATACGGTATCACCGAAGCTTGTAAGATTAAAATTAAGGCTTTCCGCTCTTTCGGTATCAGCTGAGGTTATCGCACCACAGTCTATCACACCGTCATTTATTGCAGTGCATACATCATCCGGAGTCTGACCGATAGTAATATTAACTCCTGCCGGAACAGGTTCTTCTTCTCCCGTATATTCTTGATTTTTCCTCAAATAGATGTATTCATCGTGTGACCAGCCATCCTCCCTGATATAGAAAGCACCATTGCATAGAAGCTTATCATCTTCTCTGCCGTATTGTCCTGCTGTCTTTTCAAAAAATTCCTTATTGCATGGCATAGTTGGGGCAGTGGCAAGGAGCTGTAAAAAATCCGAATCGGGATATTCAAGCTGAAAAATTATTGTACGGTCATTTTCGGCAAAAACTCCGAGATTTGCAATATCTGTTTTACCCGTATTTATTTTTTCGGCATTTTTTATACAATACAGCGTGGTTGCAGTCGGTGATGAGGTCTCCGGCATGAGTGTTCTCTGGATACCATAGATGAAATCATAAGCTGTCAATGTAGTACCGTCATTCCACCTAAGACCGTCGCGGAGATAGAACGTGTACATCAGTCTGTCCTTACTTATTTCCCAGCTTTCCGCAGCCCCCGGGACAGCATTATTTTCTCCGTCAATGCGTATAAGTCCCTCGAAAACATTCATTATTATAAGTCTTGCACTTGCATCATTGGCAATTTGGGGATCAAGAGTAACAGGCTCTGAGTCTGTATTATAATATATAATCTGATCCTCCGGAAGCTCGGCATCCCTGTCACAGGCACAAAATGACGTGAGGAGAACCATGGAAAGTATTATATTAAATAATTTTTTCATAAATGACAAGTTATCAGCTCCAATCGTAGACATATTCCGTATATATCATATTTATTATGATAAGATTTTCGTTCGGTAAAGTCAACAACAAAAAGGAAACGATTTTATTACAACTGTGTAGTCTTGGAAAATATATAAAAAAAACAAAAATATTTGCATTTAACTGTTTAAATTTAATAAAAAATGTGTTACAATAATAAAATAAAAGGGCGATATAAGTAATAGGGGGTTTTATTATGGTAATTACAATAGCAAGACAGTTTGGAAGCGGCGGAAGAAAAATTGGTTGTAAGCTTGCCGAGAAGCTTGAAATAGCTTATTATGACAAGAATCTTATAAATATTGTTGCAAAGGAAAGCGGACTTGATCCGGAGGTTATAGAGGGAATGGACGAAAAATCCACAAGCAGTCTTTTGTATTCACTTTCAATCGGTGCAGCGGCTGTATATGACAACGGATTCAGGATTGAACCTCAGCTGCCGCTAAATGACAGGCTTTTCCTTGCCCAGCATGATGTTATAAGGAAGATATCGGCTAAGCCGTGTGTTATTGTCGGAAGATGTGCGGATTATATTCTTTCCGGTAGGAAAGATATTGTCAGGCTGTTCATTTATGCTGATATGGATAAGCGTGTTGAATATGCAGTAAATGAATATGATGTTAATCCGAAGAAGGCACAGAGCGTTGTTACAAAGACCGATAAAAGCAGGGCAAATTATTATAATTTCTATGCATCGGGAAAATGGGGAGATCCAAATAATTATGACTTATGCATAAACAGCGGAATTCTTGGAATAGACGGCAGTGTGGAATTAATCATATCGTACCTCAAACAAAGGGGTATGATAAAATAATGAGAAAAATATTTTGTTCGATTCTGATTGGTGTATTTTTATTCGGTTCAACAGCGGTTCTATGCTCATGCAGCGACAATCCCGAGGAGGATATGTCCGGCGAGGATATAAGCTATGTTTCTGAGGGAGATGAAACGGCGGATTTGCTTGTGGATGTTATCACTGAATATCTCACAGCAATTTCAGAGCAGGACCATGTAAGCATTATGAACTGTACAACGGATGATTTTATATGGAATTATAACGAAACGGCTTTTTATGATTATTCAAGATATATAACGGAATTTTCTCTAATGGATACAGACAGGGAGCATATCATGTGCGAGGGCAGCGAATACACTGTACCTGTTTCATATAAGCTGACCTATTCCAGTGCTCATAACGATGAAAACGGCAGCAGTCAGGCCGCAGGGGAATATGAATATTCCCGTAATTTTATTATCATGTACAAGGAGGGCAGATATCTGATATCGGATATAACCGAAAGAGTAATGGGTTGACGATTGATGATGAAAGTTATGAAGGAATATACTTATCTCGGAAAATCAAACGGAAAAAGGTTTTGCATAGATGGTGTTGATGTCTTTTCGTATAAATGGCGTTCGATTGGGGAGTGTGATATAGTGCTGCACCCTGAAACAAAGAAGCCATACAGCTTTTCGACCTATACAGTGGAAACATCGGGTAAAAGTATAAAATTTCTTGCAGGTAAATTTGATGATGACGATTGGGTATTTTACAAGGAATTTGATGAGGACGATATTATTTTTTAACAGGAGGGCTTGGTTAATGACAAATAATAATCTTACAGTGGAAAATCTTCTTGATTTATCAAAGAGTATTGCGGCAGGGCTTTTTGATGGGGTTACGTATCCGTGGGAGGTCTTGCCAAAGATATCGGAATATATACTTTCAATCGGGGAAAGACTTCCGAGAGACGAATACCAATATAAGGGCGAGGGCATATGGATATCAAAAAGTGCTGATATAATGACCTCAGCATATCTCAAGGGTCCTCTTATTATATGTCCGGGTGCGGAGATAAGGCACTGTGCGTTCATAAGAGGGAGTGTAATAATAGGCAGTGGAAGTGTTATAGGAAACTCCTCGGAGCTTAAAAACAGCATAATTTTTGATAATGCACAGGTGCCGCACTATAATTATATAGGCGATTCTATTCTCGGTTACAAAGCTCATCTCGGAGCTGGGGCAAAAACGTCTAATCTGAAATCGGATAAAACACTGGTAACGATAATGGCAGACGGAGAAAAAATAGATACGTGTCTTAAAAAGTTTGGGGCCATTGTAGGGGATAATGTTGAGGTTGGCTGTAATGCGATTCTCAATCCCGGAACAGTTATAGGCAGAAATACAACTGTTTATCCGCTCTCTATGGTCAGGGGATATATTCCGGGAGGGAGTATATATAAAAAACAAGGGGAAATCGCAGAAAAAATGTAAATGCAGGTATGCTAAATCATGGAGCAAAGCAATTCTGTGTGACGTAGGTCAATTTCGGAAGTATATATAAGGAAGAATGAGTTTTATATGATGTCTTTTTTATTTTAGTATTGAAAAAAGTCAATTTGGGTATTATAATAGATGTATATTAAAACAGAAAGGAATTAAAATTATGGCACAAATAACTAAGGATACAATAATCGGAGAAGTTCTTGATATTGATGAAACGACAGTACCGCTTTTCCTTTCAATAGGAATGCATTGTCTTGGCTGTCCGGCATCGAGAGGTGAAACTATTGAGCAGGCTTGTGCTGTTCATGGCGTTGATCCGGAGGAGCTTGTTAATAAGCTCAATGAGCATATCAATAATAATAAATAATTATAATATAATCTCCGAAGCCGCAGGGTGTTCTCTGCGGCTTTATGTGCGTAAAGAGGTGAGTTTATGTTAAAGCTTGATGAAAGACTGTCCTTATGTGCATACTTTGTGCGGGAGGGTGTGTCGCTTGCAGATATAGGAACGGATCACGGCTATCTGCCGATATGGCTCTTGCTTAATAATAAAATTAAATATGCAGTTGCAGCCGATGTCCGAAAAGGACCGCTCGAAAGGGCAAAGTCAAATATGGAAAGGTACAGGGTGACGGATAAGGTAAAAACTGTATTATCGGACGGGCTTGAAAATATCAGTGCTGATGATGCTGATGATATAGTAATGGCAGGAATGGGCGGAGAGCTTATAGCAAGTCTTATTGACAGAACACCGTGGCTTAAGGATACGAATAAAAATCTTATACTCCAGCCTATGACAAGGGCGGAGGCTCTGCGTGAATATCTGTGTTTGAATGGTTTTAATATAAAAAATGAAAAAGCCTGTATATCCTTCGGTAAAACTTATTGTGTTATGCTTGTTTCCTATGATGGGACAATAAGACAATGTCCAATGAAATACAAATATGCAGGCACGCTTGACTGCGACAAATCAGTCGAGGCAAGGCGATATATATATGCTGTAACTCAAAAGCTTAAAAAGAAACTGATGGGATATGAAAAGGGTACGGAGGAATATAATTCTGTTGAAGAATTAATTACAGAATTGGCGGAACTTATTGATATGGGGGAACAATAATGATAACAGCGGGACAGATATATGCTTACATAAATGAAATTGCACCGTTTGAAACAGCCATGAGCTTTGATAATGTCGGATTGCTTATCGGAAGTGCCGAACAGACCTCGGAAAAGGTTTTGCTTGCGCTTGATGTTACATCGGAGGTAATTAGAGAGGCATTTGAGGATGGTGCAAAAATAATAATAAGTCACCACCCGATAATATTCAGTCCGCTGAAATCCATAGAAGTGGGGAGTGTACCATATCTTGCGGTAAAAAATGATATAACGGTAATATCGGCACATACAAACCTTGATATAGCGGAAATCGGAGTGAATAACACACTTGCCGAGGCGGTAGGTGTAATATCGGAAGGTGGGACAAATTCGGAATGTCTGCTTATAGGAGAACTTGAAAAGGAGATTGATTCCGATAAATTCGCATATAGAATAAAATCCGCATTATCCTGTCACGGACTGAGATATTCAAAAAGAAACGGTACAATAAAGAAGGTGGGAATATCATGTGGGGCAGGGGGAAGTAATATATTTGCGGCGGTATCGGCAGGGGCGGATGCCTTTGTTACAGGGGAAATAAAACATCACGAAATACTTTTTGCGGGTCAACATAATACAGCCATTTATGATATAGGACATTTCTGTTCGGAGGATATGATAATACCGAAGCTCGCAGGAATTTTAGGGAAAAAATTTCCCGATACCACATTTAAGCAGGCAAAAGCCGATTTGGATAAGCTGATGTATATTTAGAAAAATCAGCCGAATATTATGTAAATATTTTTAGTTTTATTTTGGGGGTTTATAATGGCACTCGACGGTGTATTTTTAAGACATATAAAAAAGGAACTTGAGGAAAAACTTATAGGTAGCAGAATAGATAAAATCTATCAGCCGTCAAAAGATCGATTACTTTTAACATTGCGTTCAAGGGAGGGTAGCTATAAGCTTATAATTTCCGCAAGGGCGGATGCTCCGAGAATAAATATAACAACAGCTTCTCCGGAAAATCCGAAGGTACCGCCTATGCTTTGTATGCTTCTGCGTAAAAGACTCTCGGGGGCAAAACTGAGATCGGTTAGTCAGACGGGACTTGAAAGGACAATTACGCTTGAATTTGAGGCAGTGAACGAGCTTGGGGATATCGTAATGCTTAAGCTTGTTGTTGAGATAATGGGGCAGTACAGTAATATTATATTCATTGATGAAAACGGCATTATAATAGATGCTGTCAAGCGTGTGGATGCTTCAATGTCGTCACAGCGACTTATACTTCCGGGAATGAAGTACGAAATGCCTCCAAAGCAGGTAAAGCTTTGTATGCTTGATACAGATGCTGAGGATATTATAAATGCAGTGGAGAGCCTACCCGGCTCCAAACCGCTTTCAAAGGCACTGCTTTCCGTAGTACAGGGAGTTTCACCGATAATATGCAGGGAACTTGAATACCTGACAGGCAGGGGAGCGGATGTATATTCAGACAGTCTGAATGAGGAGCAGAGGACACGATTATTGTATTTTCTCAAAAGAGATATAAAAGCCGCAAGAGAATGTTCGGGTGTACCATGCATTATAACGGATACAGTGAATAAACCGATAGATTTTACATTTGAGCATATACAGCAATACGGGTCGGGCAGGTCAAAGCAGGAAAGTGATACCTTTAGCGGATTGCTTGATATTTATTATTCAAAACGGGATAACATGGCGGCAATAAGATCGAAATCCGAGGATCTCACGAGGCTTCTGTCAAATGCGGCTACAAGACTTATAAAAAAGATATACAGACAAAATGATGAGCTAAAAGCCTGTGCCGACAGAGAGCATTTAAGAATATGCGGAGATTTATTGCAAGCTAACCTGTATAGGATAGAAAGGGGAGCAACAGAATGTGAGGTTGAGAATTTCTATGATGAAAATACGGCTAAAATAAAGATAAAGCTTGACCCGTCAATTTCTCCGTCAGCCAATGCACAAAAATATTACAAAAGCTACCAAAAGGCAAAGACGGCCGAGCAGGTACTTCGTGTACAGATAGAGCAGGCGGAAGCAGAACTCGACTACGTATCGTCTGTATCGGATAGTCTGAGCAGAGCGGAAAGTGTTCGGGAGCTTGACGAGATTCGACAGGAGCTGACCGAGGAGGGATATATAAAGGCAAAGGGTAAAAGACAGAAGAGTGAAAAGCCGCTTTCACCGCTTGAATTTACCTCACCCGGCGGCTTCAAAATACTTGTAGGAAGAAACAATAAGCAGAATGATATGCTCACACTTAAACAATCGGATAAAAATGATATATGGTTTCATGTCAAGGATATACCCGGTTCACATACAATAATCATTACAAACGGAAAAGAACCCGGGGATGCCGATATACTCTATGCTGCACAGCTTGCCGCCTATCACAGTAAGGCGAGAGAGGCAGGCAAGGTTCCCGTGGATTATACGAGGGTCAAATATGTAAGTAAGCCACGTGGAGCAAAGCCGGGAATGGTGATATATGTAAATCAGACGACAGTTTATGTATCGCCACAGCAACATGATGATATCCGATAACAGATAAAATATTCTGCATATGATATAAAAAAATCAAATATGGATAAACGATTTTGTAATAAAGATAGAAAAAACTATAATTCTCATAAAGAATATTAACTGTCGTATGTTGTAATATCATTGAAGAGTACAGATAAAAAGGATTAATGATAAGAGTAGGAAAAAACGGAGGACTTTGGTATGACCTTCAATCAGGAAATAATAATGCAGATTATTCTTGCACTCGGCGGACTGGGATTGTTTCTATACGGAATGAAGCTTATGGGAGAGGGACTTGAGCTTGCCGCCGGTTCAAACCTGCGTACACTTCTCGAAAAACTTACAACAAACCGCTTTCTCGGTGCATTGGTAGGAATTATAGTAACGGCTATAATACAAAGCTCAACGGCAGTATCGGTTATGTGTGTGGGTTTCGTAAATGCCTCGATAATGAATATTAGCCAAGCTATGGGAGTTATAATGGGGGCAACGATTGGCACGACTGTAACAAGTGTGCTGCTTTCAATACAGATATCCGATTATGCACCGATTGCAATATTCATAGGTGCATTTATGGTTGTTCTGAGCAAAAAGAATAACACAAAATACATAGGTCAGATAATAGCAGGTTTCGGAATTTTATTTTTCGGAATGACAACAATGAGCGGAAATCTCAAGCCGCTTGCGTCCTCGGAAGCTTTTTCACATATAATCACATCGGTAAGTAATCCGATTGTAGGAATAATTTTCGGAATAGTATTTGCAGCAATAATACAAAGCTCCTCGGCTGCCGTCGGTGTACTCCAGGCTTTGGGAGCGGCAGGAGCACTTATGCTGCCCAATGCGGTGTATATGGTATATGGTATTCACATAGGAGCGTGTGTAACGGCGGTTATCTCCTCGCTCGGTGCGACAAAGGCTGCGAAGCGAACTGCAATATCATATGTTGTATTTACATCTATGGGTGCAATATTATTTGCGCTTTTGTCGATGTTCACACCGTTCAATCAATTTATTGAAGCACTAACGGATATTGTACCGTTCCAGATATCCCTTGTACATATTATATCGAGTATTATAGCGACACTTGTTATGCTTCCGCTTGAGGGAGTTATAATAAAGCTTGCGTGTGTTGTCGTTCCCGGAGAGGATGAGCAGGAAAAGGAAGCAAGTCGGCTCAAATATGTTGATGAGCGTATGCTAAAAACACCTCCCTTTGCGGTATCACAAATCACAAAGGAAATTGAAAGAATGGGTATGCTTGCAAAGAAGAATTTTACAAAATCTATGCAGGCCTTTATAAATCAAGATGAAAAGCTTATTGCCGAGGTTGAGGAAAATGAAGAGGTAATAGATTACCTTAACATGGCGATAACCAATTACCTTGTAAAGATAAACGGACTGAATCTTGAGGACAGTGACCGTGTAAAAATCGGTTCATATTATCATGTAGTAAGTGATATGGAACGAATAGGCGACCATGCCGAGAATATATGCGAGCTTGCACAGAACATCATAAAGAAGGGTGAAACCTTCAGTGATACGGCACTTGAGGAAGCAAACAAAATGCAGACTTTGGTTGACAGTATTCTTGATGAGGCGTTGGATATGTTCACAGCATCACATTTTGACATAAGGGCAGCCGATACTGTAAGCGGTATTGAGCAGGAGATAGATGACAAGACAGCGGAATACAAGGAAAATCACATTGAAAGGCTCAGCACGGGAAAATGTAATGCAACAGTGGGTACGTTATTCATGGAGCTTTTGACGAACCTTGAAAGAATAGCTGATCACAGTATCAATATAGCCTTTTCAAAATCTCCGAAGAAGTCATCAAGAGAGGCGGTAACAGGTTAATTAGTGGCGGCTGTGGAGTTACTGCTGCTAATTTGCGGGTTGTCTCGCTGCATTCGCTGTCGGAGTGCGTAAAGATTTGTGTTGAGTAAACGGCATATTTGAGCAGTATGGAGATAGATAATTTTAATTAATAATGGGTTGATGTGGACTTTTTGTGGAATATAGTGTAATTACGGTATTATGTACATTTTTGTACATATGCCGATTTTTTTTACAATAAATAATCTTGTGAATTGAGAATAAATAGTTGTATGATGCAAATATCTGGAATAAAACGGCTTATTCTCAGGGTGTGTCATGTACTTTTTTTGCTTCCTATGCTAATATTATATGGGTGAGGTAGGTGCAGTAAAATTAACCCGTGGAAAGGAGAAAAAAGTAATGGATCAACAAAAAATAGGCAGTTTCATAAAAGAACTCCGCCTTGAAAAAAAACTTACCCAGGAACAGTTGTCGGAGCTATTGGGTGTATCAAACAGAAGTGTATCACGTTGGGAAAACGGAAAAACACTTCCCGATATTGACTTGTTAATAGAGCTTGCAGATATTTTTGGTGTTGAAATAAGTGAACTGCTGTCCGGAGAAAGGAAGGTGGAAGCCGTTGATGAGAAAACAGAAGAAACACTTGTAAAAATGGTTGATTACAGTAATACAGAAAAAGAAAATATTTCAAAAAGAATCAGAATTAGAATCATTAGTACATTAATATTGATATTTATTTATGCCGTCTATGATATTACAAAGTCCGACGATATCAATCCATTTATTTTAAAATTCGTACTTGGTGTAGTTGCGGGAAATTTGCTTGTATGTGTATTTTCTACCTCACGCTATATGGCAAGGCTCACAGCAGCAAAGCAAAGACTTCTTAAAAAAATCCGTAAGGAAATTGATAAAAATGAAAAAGAGTAGATACTATACAATACTTACATTTATAGTTGCTATTTGTTTTTTTGTTGTGGACTTATTAATTATGACATACTGTATCTTATTCTCGGCCGTATTTGGGCGGTTGTATGTGTATTTTCTCTATTCGTTATAAGCGGAGTTAATCAGGTGGGAAAAAGTGGGTAAAATAATAGGATTATTATTTGATTAATCTAAATTTAATGAAAGAGTGGCCGTCGCATTAAGCATTAACGCACTTAATGCGACAGCCATTTTTCGGAAATTATCAAAATTCAAATGGTTGAGGCTGACCGCAGCCACAGGTGCCGACATACTTCGGCATAACCTTACCGCAATTAGGACAGGTCCATGTATCCTCTTGTATTTCATTGCTGACAGCTATATCGGATTTTTTGTTTTTTCTAAGCCCACCGAAACCACGCTTTTTAGCCGGAGCAGAACCGGTGTCTTGGGATTCGGGAATATCCGAATATCTCATAGGAGTAGGAGGAGGAACATTATCAAAATTGTATCCCGGTATGTCATCATCGTTATTAGTGTTATTTTCGGGAATATCACTGAAACGCATGGGGGTCGGAGGGGGAACATTGCCGAAATTATATCCCGGAACATCGTCTTCATCATTACTTTCAGCAGTTAAATCACCGTATCCCATCGGAGAGGCAGACGGAGCATTATTACTCTGTACAGTAGGCTGAATTTTTTTTGCAAACGGTCTGTTTACCTGTACATCTCTGTTTATATTACTTGTATTATTTGATGCCTGTGGATTGTAGGATTCGATAGAGGGTGCAGAAAGATAAAATTCCGTTTCATCTGTTATTCTGTCACTGCCATATTCTTCATTATCATCCTGTGACAAAGTAGGGGTATCATTTATTTTATTTATTGGAGGTACTGCACTCATCGGGTTTGTCGGAACAGAGGGTGGAGTCGGCTGTACAGGTATATCATCGAAATCAAACGGCTGCTGTTCGCCGCAACCGCAAGTACCGACATACTTCGGCATAACCTTACCGCAGTTGGGACAAGTCCAAGTGTCGTTGCTTTGGACGGGAGCGGCAGTATTGATAGTACCATTATTTATGGGAGTTTGTTTTTCAGCCTTGACCTTGCTGCGGAACATACTCTTTTTTTCCGTCTTAGGCTCATCTGCAACGGGAGCAACCGGGGCAGGCTGCAAGGCAGGAGGATTGTCAAAATCAAACGGCTGCTGTTCGCCGCAACCGCAAGTACCGACATACTTCGGCATAACCTTACCGCAGTTGGGACAAGT
>CANRAN010000030.1 GCA_947628595.1 uncultured Clostridia bacterium
TCAAATTAATGTTGAAAACTATATTACAATTTATAAAAAATGCGGTGTAATGCCCTCCGGCGAAAGCCGGGACTGCTCGGGCACTCCACCACATATATTTTACAAAATATTTGTATAAAACTATACATTATCAGAATTTTCATCCGATACCTTTTTAACTTCAATTTTTCCGTAAAGGGAGGTATCCGGTCGCTCGTTCATACTTTCACGAACCTTTTCGGATGTCGCATCATTTTCAAAAGTACTGAACATACTATCCTGTGGATGGGATTCGTTCTCACTATACTGTCTGCGCTGATATCCTGTTGCACGAGGTTTTCTGTTATAAGAGCCATCCTTATTGAAGCTGCTGCTTCTTCCTCTGTAACCTCCCCTGTAACTCGTCTTATAATCAGGGTCGGGACCTATAACAACGTGACGCTGAAGATTTTCACCCTCACTCCATGATACAGCTCCCCTTACTTTTTGTACAGCGGTATGGATAATTCTTCTTTCATACGGATTCATAGGCTCAAGAGATGTTTTGACACCGGATTTGCAAGCCTTGAATGCAAGCTTTCTTCCAAGAATTTCAAGTGTCTTTTCCCTTTTTTCACGGTAATTTCCAATATTTATGGAAATTCTGTAATACTCATCATCAATATGATTAGCAACAAGTCCTGTCAGATATTGCAGAGCATCAAGGGTTTCTCCCCTATGTCCTATAACAAAGCCTATCTCGTCACCCTCAACATTAAGAACAGCACCGCCGTCGGATTCCTCCGCATTGATAACTACATCCCTAATTCCCATTAAACTAAGAACATTTTTAAGATATTCTTCAGCCGATTCAAGGGGCGACAGTGTAATATATGCCCTTACAACTGCCGGACTACCTCCAAAAAGACCGAATTTTTTCTTTTCCGGCTGCTTGATAACCTCAATTTGTACAGCATCTGCACCAAGCTGCTGTTTTGCTTGAATTTCTGCCTCCTCAACGGAATCTGCGGTAATCGTAACTTCCTTTATCATAACAAAATAACCTCCCGTTTATCTTTTTCTTCCCTGATAACTACTGCCGCTACTATTATTGTTCGATTTCTTATTTTTCTGTTTTTTACTGCCGGACTTTGTCTGTTTATCGGCAGCATTTATCCTTTTCTGAATTTCCGACGGAGCAACATATCCCTCTGCCTCTACATATGCAACAGCGGCCTCCTGCTGTCGCCTGAGAACAACCCTACGTGCTTCAGACTTTGCCTCTATAATACTTGCATTATAAAACTTATTTAAAACAAGTGACTGAATAAAACCTATAACCGTAGAAACTATCCAATAGAAACCAACCGCACCCGGAACGATATATGCTATCCATGTGCTGAAAAGCGGCATAAATAAAATCATAAAGATCATGCATCCCTGAATTTTTGTACCATTCATTTTCTGAATAATAAACATACTTGCGACAGATGTAACAAAGCAAAGCACGGGTATGAGCCACATCATTGACTGAAATGAGCATTCGCTCGGGGTTGCAAGCAGATCAAGTCCAAGAAAATTAAAACCCTTACTGAATTCATCAATTTTTTCCGTTTCCGCAGCACTAAAAAGCGGATTCCCATTCGCATCTACAAGATATCCCTTTAGTGAGCTGAAATACTTGATTATACTGATTTCCCCATACTGGCTGTTGATACCTGTTCCCAAACCGGGCAGAGCCGTTATACCTCTGAGTGCCTCGTTTACCTTGTCGGAAACAATATGAAGTGTATTGCTAAGAGGATTTCTTACCGAATAAAGCACACCAAACATAATAATCATAGGCGCAAGCATTGGCATACATCCAAAGGAGGGTCTGAAATTCTCCTTTTCCATAAGCTTCTGTATTTCCTCATTCGCCTTTGCTCTGTTATTCTTGTACTTATCCATTATTTCCATTTGTTTCGTCTGAAAGCGCATATTTGCAGCCATAGATTTTTGTTGCTTCATAGAAAAAGGGAAAATAAGCAATCTTGTCAGCAACGTAAAAATTATAATTGCAATACCGTAATTCTTAAACAAATAAAAGGCAAACCACAAAACATATCCGAAAATACTCCCGATAAAATTAAATATATAATCCATTAATCCAAAACCATTCCCTTCATCCTTTTATCTGTCATTCATTGTTAAAATGATTATTCTTTCCATATAAAATACGCTTTTTCCTTTCCTTCCTCTCGGGAACAGGATCATACCCACCTCTCGAAAAAGGATTACAGCGTAATATTCTCCAAATTGTCAGTGCACTTCCTTTCAATGCACCGAATCGGTCAATAGCCTCAATGCCGTATGTCGAGCAGGTTGGATAATACTTGCAGCATGGAGGGGTTTTTGATGAAATGTATTTTTTATAAAGTTTTATAAGCCAAATAAGCGGGCGCTTCATTTCAAAACACCCGCTTCCTTCAGCTCTTTTTTCATAGCACACAGAATATCACCGGTTTTGACATACGGTGTCTTTCCTCTGGCAACAAATACCAAATCGTAACCCGTATTTATTTCCATTGACAGCATACGATAGGCTTCCCTGATAATCCTGCGTGATCTGCTGCGCAAAACGGCCTTCCCTATTTTTTTGCTTACAGTTATCCCAATCCTTACATATCCGAGACGATTTTTCCTGACATACGTAACAAGAACAGACGATGTATAGGACCGACCCTTGGAGTAAAGTCTCCGGAAGTCGTTATTTCTTTTCAAAGTGATGATATCACTCAAAGCAATCAGTCCCTCCGTTTAACCGATCCGGACCGCTTTACACGGGAAGCATACACTCAGTATGTAAGTCTTTTTCTTCCCTTTGCTCTGCGGCGGGCAAGTACCTTTCTGCCGTTAGCGGTAGACATTCTTTTTCTGAAGCCGTGTTCCTTTTTTCTGTGTAGCTTCTTGGGCTGGTATGTTCTCAGCATAAAAAATCCTCCTTTTGTTATAACACACAAATTTCCCAATATCTCATGACAGCTTTCCCCATACAGGAAAATTCTCCCTGCACCGGTAAAGCAACCGAACGGTTTTTTCAAAAAACCAAATCGGCATAAGTCACATATACAGGGCAACAGTTGTTTTCATCCAAATTATGAAAATACTACTTCATATACCATACAAAAACCCTGCACCGTAAAATTATAAACTATATAATAGGCTTCTGTCAACAATAATTTAAAAAATAAAGTTGTTTATCGCATATTTTTTATAATTTATCACAGTTTTATGCTCTGTCACACTGCAATACTTAATATTTTTTATAATAATTTTGTTTTTAACACAGACCTTCAAATATGTTGAAAATTTAAATTTTCATGTATATTTGTCTATAACACATATATATCAATGATCTATGACATATTTTTCTTTATCATAACGCATGAAAAAAATTTGAAATATATAAATTATTATGCTATAATTAATTTGTATAAGTGTTTGCTTGATTATAAATTTTCTGCAACAAACAAAAAAGTTTTGGATTACGTATACCAATGACAGATAAATGCAGTCGGATTTCTCGGAATGGAAAAATCAAGGAAACAAAAAATAAACTAAAGAAACAGGAGAAAACTAATTATGGATTCATTTAATGAAGCCTGGGCTCTTATATGTGATTACTGTAAGCAGCACGTTACCGAGGTTGCATATAAGTCCTGGTTACAGAATATTGAGCCCTTGAAGTTTGACCTTGCAGACGGAAGAATAATTCTTATGGTACGGTCGGATTTTCAACGCAATATATTGATGACAATCTATATGAAGCTTTTGAGGGAAGCTGCAAAAAACGTATTCGGTGCGGAACTTAATATAGCAATAATTGTTCCCGAAGAGATAAGCAAGGAAACAACAAACAAAAATGAAACGGCAGTTGACGAGGACTATGAATTTACCTTTGATACATTCATAGTAGGCTCATCAAACAAATTTGCCCACGCTGCCTCCCTTGCTGTTGCTACAAATCCCGGAAGAGCCTATAATCCTCTTTTCATCTATGGAAATTCCGGTCTCGGAAAAACCCATTTGCTGTACGCAATAAGAAATGAAATACACAAGAATCATCCGGAAAAGGACATAGTCTATGTGAAGGGTGAGGATTTTACCAATGAGCTTATTGAGGCTATAATGACAAAATCTAATGTTGAATTTAGACAGAAATACCGTAAGTCTGACGTCCTCCTTGTAGACGATATACAGTTCATTGGAGGAAAGGATTCTACTCAGGAAGAATTTTTCCATACATTTAATACCCTGTATGAAGCAAAGAGTCAGATAGTACTTACATCTGACCGACCGCCGAAAGAAATACGAACCCTTGAGGACAGACTCCGCAGCCGCTTTGAATCAGGGCTTATAGCTGATATTCAGCCGCCTGATTTTGAAACGAGAATTGCAATTATAAGGAGAAAAGCAGAGCTTCTGCAGATAGAGCTTCCCGACGATGTCACGGAATATATTGCAACCAGACTTAAATCAAATATAAGACAGCTTGAAGGAGTTGTTAAGAAACTCAAAGCTAATAATCAGTTGTACGGAGATAAGATAAACATAAATATAGCACAAAAAACTATATCTGAAATACTCAATAATGAGCAGCCGCCTCCACTCACAGTAGACATAATTATTGAAGAGGTTGCAAGACATCTCGGAGTCACAAGCAATGATATACGCTCGTCAAAAAGAAATTCAAACATATCAAATGCAAGACAAATAGCAATTTACGCTGTAAGAGAGCTTATGGATATGTCTATGAATAATATTGGCGATGAATTTGGAGGCAGGGATCATTCAACCATAGTATATGCCCTCAAACAGATTGAAAAGAACATGGAAAAGGATCCTAAACTCAAATCTACGGTGAACGATATTATAAATAATATAGCTAAAAGATAATGTTAAAAAGATTTTAACAATTCAACATTTTCGGTTGATTCCGTATTTTTCGGAGTATCAGAAAATTAACACACTTTTCAACACTCCACTAACATAATTCAACAGAGAAGTTGAAAATGATAAAAGCTCCGTAAAGTATAAACGTAATTCTAACAGGACTTCAACAATAAGAAACACACAGAAATATCAGAGTAAATCGAAGATAAAGGAAAAATTCAACAATTCCACAGCCTCTATTACTACTCCTAAAAAATATATCTGTTCTATAATAAATTTTCCGACGAAAGGAAGAAATGAAATGAAATTCCAGTGCAACAGAAATAAGCTTACCGAAGCCGTTACAAATGTTCAAAGAGCAGTATCGGTAAAAACAACAATACCGGCACTTGAAGGCATACTTGTCAAATGTGCAAATAACAAAATTGAACTTTTCGGATATGACTTGGAAATATGTATAACCACAGAAATAGATGCTACTGTCATAGAAGAAGGAAGTTCAGTTATAAAAGCAAAGCTTTTCTCAGATATAATAAGAAGAATGCCGGATGATACTGTAAATATTGAGGTTGACTCAAAAAATATAGTATATATAAACAGCGGAAGAGTCGATTATAAGATTATCGGACTTCCCGCAGAGGATTTCCCGGAAATTCCTGTTATAAACAGTGAGGAAAAAGTTTCCATAGAGGCGGATACCCTTGGAAGCATGATAAGACAGACAATATACGCAGTAGCCGAAAATGACGTAAAACCTACAAATAAGGGTACACTGTTTGAGATAGAAAACGGAACGATAAAGATGATATCACTTGACGGATACAGACTTGCAATGAGAACAGAGAAAATTGATTGCAATACTGAAAAATCCTTTATTGTACCCGGTAAATCACTTACAGAAATAAACAGACTAATACCCGACAGCAATGAAGAAAAAATAGACATTATTTCCGGAACACGTCATATTATGTTTAAAATCGGAAACTATTGTGTGATTTCAAGACTTATAGAGGGAGAATTTATTAATTACAGAGGCTCCATACCAAAATCCCATGTTACGGAATTAAAAATAAACACGAGAATATTCACGGAAACAATAGAAAGAATGTCACTTATGCTTACGGATAAAATGAAAAGTCCAATAAGATGCATTATAGAGAATAACGAAATAAAAACTACCTGTAATACACCGCTTGGTCAAGCGAATGACAGCTTAGAGGTAATAATGACAGGCGAACCAATAGAGTTGGGCTTTAATAATAAGTTTTTGTTGGATGCTCTGCGTTATTGTGAAACAGATGAAATTATAATGGAACTGGCAGGAGCAACCAAAGCCATAGTAATAAAGCCGACAGAGGGTGACAGCTTCCTGTTCATGCTCATGCCTATGAGGTTATCAAAATGAAGCAACTTACGATAAAACTTAACTCTGAAGAGGAATATATAAAACTCGACAGCGCCCTCAAACTGACAGGTCTTTGTTCAACCGGAGGACAGGCGAAAATTGTTATCCGCAACGGCGAAGTCAAAGTAAATGACGAAGTCTGCACAATGAGGGGTAAAAAATTACGCAGAGGAGATTACGTAGAATTTGAAAATACTGTCTTTGAGGTGTCCTGAGTGGTTGTTAAGAGTCTGAAAACAGAAAATTACAGAAATCTTGTAAATACCGTATTTTATCCGGCAAAGGGAATAAACGTAATATACGGCTCAAACGCACAGGGAAAGACAAATCTGATAGAGTGCCTGTGGCTGTTTACAGGCGGAAGATCCTTCAGAGGCTCAAAGGAAAATGAGCTTATAGCTTTTGGTCAGAATAAAGCAAATGTAGAATTATGCTTTCAAACTAAAGAAAGGGAACAGACAATAGAATTTCTTATCCGAGGAGGAAAAAGACAGCCTGTTCTGAATGACGTACCAAAAAACAGTCTTTCCCAAATAGTAGGAAGTTTTTGTGCAGTAGTCTTTTCTCCCGATCACCTGACACTTATAAAAAACGGACCGGATGAAAGAAGAAATTTTATTGACGGAGCTTTATGTCAGATAAAGCCTGCATATGCATCGTTGCTTTCAAGATATAAAAAAATACTCAGTGAAAGAAATGCATTGCTTAAGGATATACCGCACCACAGAGAACTTGAGGATACACTCGATATATGGAACGAAAGATTATCAGTTGAGGGATCCGCTATTGCAATGCAGAGAATATCATATATTAAGAAACTTACGCAGCCTGCAATAAGTTTTTATGAGGGAATAAGCTCAGGAAGAGAAAGACTGAGTCTTGAATATAAGATGCATTATCCTGCAAATACCGATATGAACAAGGAAGAAATAGAAAATATTATTCTCGATACCCTGAGAAAAAGGCAGAATGATGATATATACTGCGGTTATACAACGACAGGAGTACACAGGGACGATCTTATTGTAAAAATAAATGGTATGGAAGCGAGGAGTTTTGGTTCACAGGGGCAGCAAAGAAGTGCAGTTCTTGCACTTAAGCTTGCGGAGGCGGAGCAGATAGGAGAAAATAGGGGAGAAAATCCCGTGATATTGCTTGATGATGTTCTCAGTGAGCTTGATAGTACAAGGAGAGATTACCTTCTTAAGGAATTGAAAGGTATGCAGATATTTATAACCTGCTGTGAACCGTTTGTCGAAGCTGAGAATATTATCCGTATAGAAAACGGTAGAATATATTTCTGAGGTGTAATTATGTATCTGTATCTTGGCGGTGATGTTACCATTACGACTGATGAAATAATAGGAATATTTGATCTTGACAATGCTACCATGTCATACAAAACAAGGGAGTTTTTATCAGAGGCAGAAAAAAACGGAAAAGCAGAAACACTTTCCTATGATTTACCAAAATCCTTTGTTATATGCGGAAATAATGAAGATGATTATAATTTATATATATGCCAAGCAGCACCTGCTACTTTTATAAAAAGAATGGAGCAATTCGGAAAGGAATGATTATATGGCGAAAAGACTGCTTACGGAATGTCCCTATTGTCACAGAAAGGTTTCATATTTTGGAGCGGGGATTCTCAAGACAAAGGGAGAACATAGTTGTACAGGCTGCAAATGTATTTCAAACGTTGTGATACACAGGACACTGTACGGAATAGGCGGAGGAGCTGTTGTGCTATCCCTTATACTTGTACTTGTATTTTCCGCATACATGGAGCATGATAATATATGGGGAATAATATTTGTTCTTTTGCCTTATCTTATATTTTACATTATTGCCCCGTTTTTTATAAAGCTTGAACCATGTAATGATAAATCAGCCGTAAATAAGCTGCGTAGAAAGGTGGAGCCGGTTCCCGAGGAAAAAAGAGAACCACTGAGGAAAATACAACAGCCTATTGAGCTTAATGTGGGAGATGAGTTCAGCTCAAGCTTTATGAAAGCAAAAAGCAGTATAAAGGCAATCGAGGAAAATTTCTCTGAAGAATATTCCGAGGACTTCACTTCCACAGATGAAGATATGGATATAAATTCGGGAATAGATATTGATATATCCTCGGAAATCAGGAATGAAGATAATTTCCCGGGAAATGGAACCTCTCAGGAAGATGATGAGAATAAATATGAGTCGCCGACCGTGGCAGATGAACCAGAGGCAGGGCAGATTCAAAATGTCGGGAATGAGGTTTCATTTATGCTTGGGGGAACTGTTACAGAGGAAAAAGCCGTGGAAAATGAGGATTTACCACCTCTTAAAATTGAAGGTGTCGGTAATCATGAAGTTTCATTCATATATGGTAAGCCTCATGACGAAAGCAATAATTGAGGGAGTGAGAAATATTGTTGAAGCTTCCCGTATGTCCCCATTGTCATGCTGTTTACAGCTATGCGGAGATTTCCGGAATGAAGCAGGGGGAAAGGTTTTGCTACCATTGCAAAAAAAAATACAGAGTTAATAAAAAAACCGGCAGTCTTATATTAATATCTGTTGTGTGCATAGTTCTTATATTTATTAATTTACTGATATTTTTAACAAATGAAAATATAAACATGATTTTGCTTGTATTACTAAATTTTTCAGTAGTTACGGCAGCCGTTCTCATTCTTCCGCTGACAGTCAGATTCAAAGCGGAAAAAATAAGGAAGGCTGAGAAAAAAAGACTGAAAAATAAGCAGTAAATTTCCCGATAGGTAAAGGAGTTAAGTATGGATAATAATGAAATTTCTCAAACAACACAGGATTATGGAGCCGCTGAAATACAGGTTCTTGAGGGTCTTGAGGCGGTAAGAAAAAGACCGGGTATGTATATAGGTTCAACAGGTCCGAGGGGACTTCATCACCTTGTCTATGAAATAGTAGATAACTCCATTGATGAGGCCCTTGCCGGATATTGCAAAAATATTGAGGTAGAAATTCTTCCCGGGGATATAATAAGAGTAAGTGATGACGGAAGAGGTATTCCTGTCGGAATACAGCCAAAGCTTGGTATCCCGGCGGTAACGGTAGTATTTACCGTTCTCCATGCGGGAGGAAAATTCGGCGGCGGCGGGTATAAAGTAGCCGGAGGACTTCATGGTGTAGGTGCTTCGGTTGTCAATGCACTGTCTGAGTGGACAGAGGTTGAGGTATATGACGGAAGTAAGATATATCGTCAACGCTTTGAAAAAGGAAATACTGTAAGCGAGCTTGATGTAGTAGGTGAGAGCGACAGGAAAGGTACGGTTGTTACATTTAAGGCTGACCCCGAGATATTTACCGAGACTACAACCTATGATTATGAAGTATTGTCCGTGAGGCTGAGAGAGCAAGCTTTTCTTAATGCGGGAATTAATATACAACTTACAGACAAAAGAGATAGCGAAAATATTCAAAGTGATAAATTTTGCTATGAGGGCGGTGTTTCGAGCTTTGTAGAATATGTGCATAAGAAAAGGGGTCTTGATGTCATACATGATGATATTATGCACTTTTCAATAAAGAATGCGGATGATACAGAATCGGCGGAAATTGCAATGCAGTATAATGACAGCTATAATGAGCTTATACTTTCATTTGCAAATAATATACATACGACCGATGGCGGTACCCATGAGGAAGGCTTCAAAAGGGCACTCACAAGAGTAATGAATGATTATGCACGGAAATTCAATATTATAAAAGAGGGAGAAAAAGGACTCAGCGGAGAGGATATAAGAGAGGGTCTGACGGTTGTTATAAGTGTTAAGCTAAAGGATGCACAGTTTGAAAGCCAGACAAAGGCTAAGTTAGGAAATACCTCAATAAGAACACTTGTCGATAAGCTTATAAGTGATAAGCTTGAACAGTATCTTGAGGAAAATCCGGCAACGGCAAAGGCGATTTTTGATAAAGCACTGCTTGCGGCAAAGGCAAGAGAGGCTGCAAGAAAGGCAAGGGATCTTGCGAGAAGAAAAACAGCTATGGAAGGTGCGGGTCTTCCGGGTAAGCTTGCAGATTGTCAGTCAAAGAATGTTGATGAAACAGAAATATATATCGTAGAGGGAGATTCCGCAGGAGGCTCCGCAAAGGGAGGACGTGACAGACGCTTTCAGGCTATACTTCCGCTTTGGGGAAAAATGCTTAATGTAGAGAAGGCAAGGCTTGACAAGGTTTATGGAAATGATAAGCTGATGCCTGTAATAACAGCCCTCGGATGCGGTATCGGGGATGAAATAGACTTGACAAAGCTTCGCTACGGAAAAATAATAATAATGGCGGATGCCGATGTTGACGGATCGCATATCAGAACCCTCATGCTTACGTTTTTCTTCCGCTTTATGCGGCCGTTGCTTGAGGAGGGTCATGTATATATAGCACAGCCTCCGCTTTACAGGATAACAAAGGGCAAAAATGAGCATTTCTATGCATATACCGATGAGGAAAGGGATAAGATAATGGCTCAGCTCGGCGGAAATTATGAAATTCAGAGATATAAGGGTCTTGGTGAAATGGATCCCGAACAGCTTTGGGAAACAACAATGGATCCGGCAACCAGAATTATGCTAAGGGTTGAAATGGAGGATGCTGCTGCTGCGGATGAGGTATTCACAATCCTTATGGGAGATAAGGTAGAGCCGAGAAGAGAATTTATAGAGAAAAATGCAAAATATGTTCAGAACCTCGATATATAGCCGTATTAAAAAATTTATAAATAAAGAGGAAAATGATAAATGAGTGATAATGATTCTGTCAAACCTGAAGAGGGAGAAAAAACGAGGCTTGAAGAAAATGATGTGGAAAATCCCGATTGGGACGGCTCTGAAGCCGAATTTATAAGTGATGACGATACGGAAGAGTATGAGATACCGGAAACGGGATTCAGAATTTCGTATGTACTGACCAAAGATGAGATATACAGTTGTCTGTATCATAGCGGAGCTGTTAAGACAAAGGGAGCAAGAGCGATTATTCAGAGTATCATATTGGCGGTTGCGGCAGTAATATTTTTTGTTGTCTATTTTACTACAAAATCCCAATATAATAATTACAATATCTTTTTTGGAGTATTGTGTCTTATAACGATAGCAGCCATATGGATAGTCCCACGGATTTATCTAAGAAGTATGTCAAAGATGATGACAGACGGAAAGACAATAGAGGCTGAAATATATCCTACACATATAGATATAGGCAGCGGTGGAGAGGGTGAATGGTCAATACCGCTTGACGGAAGCTCCTATATTGAGGAGGCTGACGGTATTATTATGATCCTTGCGGAAAAAAACAGAATCTTTGCCATTCCGAAAAGGGTAATTGAACCCGAGGTATATAATGAAATAAGTGCGATACTACGTTCCGGAACAGAGCCGGCTGATTTTTGAGGTATGATTATGGAAAAAATAAATAGGCTTGAAATTAAAGCAAGATATGCCGAAACTGATATGATGGGGATAATACACCATTCCGTATATCCCGTATGGTTTGAGGCTGCAAGAACGGAATTTATAAAAATGGCGGGGATTTCATATTCCGAGCTTGAGAAAAGAGGAATAATGCTTCCTTTGACAGGTCTTGAATGTAAATATATAAAA
>CANRAN010000031.1 GCA_947628595.1 uncultured Clostridia bacterium
ACTGTCTGATTATATGCAAATTCATAATCAAGAGTCCTTCCGAAATAATGATCTTTTGTTTTGTAGGTTACTGCTGTACACATAATTTTTCCTCCCGTTAATTTATATTTCAGTTTGCCGGATAACCTGACAGGTACACATACTCCTCTGCGGAAAGGTCAAGCAAAGGATTGTTGTCAAATTCTTTTTAAATGTTTTCTCTCATTTCCGCATCAATCGGATGCATCCGTTCAAAATTATCATTTATATGAGTATATCACCATTTTCCGGATTTTACAACATACCTCAAATAAATATTTCCAAATAATAAGGAAAATATTTTTCACTTGACAAAAGAATATATATATAATATAATTGTTAAGGCTTGCGAATATAGTATCGGGGTGTAGCCCAGTTGGTAGGGCGCCACATTTGGGATGTGGAAGCCGGGAGTTCGAGTCTCCCCACTCCGATGCGGCGTGTCGCCGCCTCCAATTAGCACTTGAAAGTTTTTCAGGTGCTTTTAGTTTTATATAGCCGATTACTTTACATCCCTTTATTTACATAATTATAGCGGTGTGGCGGCGGTCGCTGTTATCAATTCGTAATTATTTCACTCAGATCAATTAATACATAACTCGACCGTTGATTTACTTGATGTACAAGAAATAAGTTTGGCGGAGTGCCGTTGTCCGATTAGCACCTGATGATTTTTCGGGTGCTTTTAATTCATCTGACGAATTTTAATATTTTTTGCACAAGCGTATATCCAATATAGTCCCAACCCCTCCTCAAAAGTGATATCTGTTTTATGGACTTTTGGGTATAATTGTTGTATTATATAGTTATATAAAAATGAAAGGGGAAATGCAGATGAATCTGTTTTACCTTCTTAAGCCAAAAACAACGGTGGCTTACCTTAACAAAACTGGCAGTATAAGACAAGGACTTGAAAAAATGCGTGTACACGGCTATGCGGCAATACCTGTAATAGATGATAACGGAGAATATATAGGAACAGTAAGTGAGGGCGATTTTCTCCGCCATATTCTCGAACACGGAAATGAAGGCTTTGATGCAGTCGATAATTACCATATTATAGATATAGTCAACGAGGAAAGAAACCGTCCGGCAAAATCAACCGTCACAATGGACGAGCTTTTGCTTATGGTTATGGATCAGAATTTTGTACCCATAACGGATGACAGAAACGTATTTATAGGTATTGTAACACGGCGTGATGTTATAAAGTATTTTTACGATAAGGATAAAAAGGCTGAAAATAACAAATAGGGAAATAAGGAATAAAAAACAAATTAAAAGGGAAATATATACATTATGAATATGATTTTTGATACACATTCGCACTATGACGATAAAGCATTTGACGAAGACAGGGATACTCTCCTTACGAATTTATTTGAAAACGGTGTTTGCGCCGTTGTTAATCAGGGGACAGATGTGGGTACCTCACGGTTAGGACTGGAGCTTGCGGAAAAGTATGATCGTGTTTTTGCGGCGGTGGGTCTGCACCCCGAATGTCTTACTGAAAAAAGCATAAGTGATTTAGAGAAAATAAAGGATCTTGCCAAGCATCCTAAAGCGGTTGCAATCGGTGAAATAGGGCTTGATTACTACTATGATATACCCAAGGTATTGCAAAAGCAGATATTTACCGCTCAACTCGATATAGCAAAGGATCTTGATATGCCCGTAAATATACATGACAGAGAAGCACACGGCGATATGCTTGACATACTAAAAAAATATTCTCCAAGGGGAATACTCCATTGTTTTTCGGGGAGTGTTGAAATGGCAAAGGATATCATCAAACTCGGAATGTATATAGGCATAGGCGGTGTTTTAACGTTCAAAAATGCCGTAAAAATAGTTGAGGTTGTACGGAATATCCCACTTGAAAGTATAGTGCTCGAAACTGATTGTCCGTATCTTGCACCCGTACCATTCAGGGGCAAGAGAAACGACTCCAGATATATTGAATATACGGCTCAGCGTATAGCGAAGATAAAAGGTATAACTGTCGAAAAGGTATTGGAAACGACAAAATATAATGCCGAATATGTATATAATATAAATGTAAAGCAGTAACTAATATACAATTTGTATTATAATCAGATATATATACAATGCGTAGATAAAGAGGTGAAATTTATGAAAGCACTTATAACAGGAGCAAGCTCCGGTATAGGCAGGGATATAGCCCGTGCACTTGTATGCAGAGGTTGGGAGGTAATACTCGTTGCAAGAAGGGCGGACAGACTTATGGATCTGAAAAAGGAGCTTGGCAAAAAGGCTAAATGCGTTCGCTGTGATGTTTCCCATAAGGAGGAATGTATAAAGCTTCACGAGGTGCTCAAAAAAGAAGATATAGAAATGCTCGTCAACTGTGCAGGCTTTGGGCTTTGCGGCTTTTTTACGGAAACCTCAATGGAGAGAGAACTTGAAATGATCGACACAAATATAAGAGCCGTTCATATACTGACAAAGCTGTTTCTTGAGGATTTCATGATGAAAAATAAGGGCTATATACTTAACGTAGCATCTATCGCAGGATTCTTCTCAGGACCTATGATGGCAACCTATTATGCGACAAAGAATTATGTTGTAAGTCTTACGGGTGCAATTTTTGAGGAGCTTAAACGTCGAGGAAGCAATGTAAAAATAAGTGCATTCTGCCCCGGACCTGTCGATACGGAATTCAATAAGGTTGCGCACGTAAAATTTTCAACCGCACCCATTGACAGTAAAACGGCAGCCACAGCAGCCATTGACGGAGTCATGAACGGAAAGCTTTATGTTATTCCTACACTAAAAATAAAATCACTTAAATTCGTAAAACGTCTTTTAAGTGATAAGACAATAACGCACTTCTGCTACACATTCCAGAAGAAGAAAAGATAGCAGAATGCAGAATGTAAAAAAAGGTGAGTTTATGCTTAAAACAGAAAGAGTCGAGGTAATGAATTTTAACAATGCTATAAGGGGAGCAAGAAATCCCCTCAACAGTTGGAATCGCTCGGACAGCTATTTTGACGAAAATGGAAAATTCGTACTCGGAGAAAATGATCTGTCACTTGCAATACGATTGAGAAAAGCCGGCAGTGACCATAGAAAATTCCTGCGTCAGATATTCGTTACTGTTGATATAACCGCACCAATATATTGGTGGAAAGAATTTGATACATATAAGGTAGGAACAGTTGCAAATTCAACAAGCACTATGCATAGGATAACCTCCGCACCGTTTGATATATCGCATTTCAGCTGCGACAGAATGGACGAGGAAACATTGAAACATATGCAGGAAATAATTGAATATCTTGAGGTACTCAGGCTCAGATATATTGAAACAAAGGATAAGCAGCTATGGTATAATATAATACAGCTTTTGCCGTCAAGCTACAATCAGATGAGAACCTGTACAATGAATTATGAAAATCTTATTTCCATGTATAATTCAAGACACAATCATAAGCTTGACGAATGGCATATCTTTTGCGATTTTATAAGAAGCTTACCCTATTCAAAGGAAATTATAATATGTGAGTAACAATAGCTTAACAATACAGAAGCAGTGACTCAGCGGTTACTGCTTCTTATTTATTTTATGTCAAAGTTGTAATAAAATCAAGGTACTTGCAAACAAAAGTAAATTTGTCACAATACGGTCGCAGGGGCTTTATTTTGTCATTTGCAGATGTATTTTCTCCTGTAAAAATGCGATTATTCAGTATAAGACCGGCATTATTGTGGTATTTTTTTGTTATATGCAAAACGTAATTATTTTGTATCTTATTATTTAAAAGCTGTAATTTTTAAAAATTCAGGCTGTCAAAAGAATATTTTTTAGATTTACATTTTCACATAGAAGAAAGAAAAAAAGTAGCCTATAATCGTAATTTTATTCAAAGTGTAAGCCCGATATTCCGATATTTAATACAATAAAATGTCTGTAATTAATCGGTTACAGACTTGTAACAGTCAATTTCTGCACTTTGCACATAAATTAAAGCACAATATTCTCAAAGAGAATTAAATAAGCTTAAAATAATGGAGAAAAAGGGCTAATCGGGTCAATGTGTTCGTCAGGATATACAAAAAAGAGTGTACTTTTTTGTTTGACATATTTAGGTGACAGGTCTATAATAACCTCATCAACGAAAAACGCATATCGGTGCAGGCGCATCGGTGCGAAGCTAAGGAGATACACTTATGAACAGTCAAAGGAAGAAGCACACACTACTTAAAAAAGCAGTATCAGTTGCGGTAACAACAGCAGTTTGTTTTGGTGCTGCGGCGACGGCGGCAACTTTTACTCAGACAGTTAAGGTAACAGACGGCAAACAAAGTGTAGAGGACTATGAGCCAAAGCTCGATACTGAGGAAGTATCCATTATAGAAGAAGAAGTAGGTCAGTCAATGCTTTCGGCATTCAGCGTAGACAGCAAAGATACAAGTATTGAAAGTGAAAACAGTTTTATTACTGCAAACACAGATACAAACACAGCACTTGCCGCAGCAAGGGAAGTATCCGAAAATGAAATAAGAATTGCCGAGTGGCGTTCGATTGTTGTTAAATTAAGGGGAAAAGAGCTAAAGAAAGATGTTCCTGCCGGAACAGTATCGGATGCGCTTGCCTATCTTGACATAAAGCTTGAAAAGAATGATGAACTCAAGGTCGACAAAGACGAAGAGTTAAAGGACGGCATGGAAATAGTTATTAATGATGTTGTTTATAAGGAAGTAACTACAAAGGAAACAGTCGATTACAAGACCATAAACAAGGACACATCAACTCTTTATGTGGGCGAAAGTTCGGTTGATACATATGGTGTTGAAGGCGAACGCACGATAGTGAAAAAGGAAAAGTATGTAAACGGCGAGAAGGTTTCAGAGGAGGAAATAAGCAACAAGGTTACAAAAAAGCCTGTTGACGAGGTAATTCTGAACGGAACAACCGAAAGACCGGCCATAACGATGGATACCAATTACGGTACTATTGAAGTAGACGAAGGCCTTAACACGATAACAGACACAAACGGCAACACCCTTAATTATACCGATGTTATAACAGGCTCGAGTACAGCATATACGGCAGAAGCCGGCGCAATATGCTCAACAGGACGTTTGGCAAGATATGGTGTTGTAGCCGTTGACCCAAATATGATTCCATACGGTTCAATACTTTATATAGTTTCAGATGACGGTTTTGTATATGGCTATGCCGTAGCAGGAGATACAGGCGGATTTATATATAACGGAACAAACACAATAGTAGACCTCTACTTTCCGACACTTGACGAGTGTGTAAATTACGGCAGAAGAGGAATAAATGTTTACGTACTCAGTGGCGTATCTGAGGACGCTACCTATTAACTAATGTAAAGGGTGCTTTCGGGCATCCTTTATTTTTATATTATAATAGTACAGAAGAGGCATTTACTAAGAGCTGACAGCTTAGCAAATGCCTCATTCATCACAAATTCACGGGTTAGCTCTCCTGACCACAGGATTTTTTATATGTATCGCAGATTTCCCTCATACAGCAATCATAGCATTTCGGCTTTCTTGCGTCACACACTGCCCTTCCGTGAAGTACAAGTCTATGACAAAAATCATTGGATTTTTCGGGAGGCAAAAGCTCACGCAGTATTTTTTCGATTTTTGCCGCATCCTTTATATTATGGAAACCAAGCCTCGCCGTAATTCTTATACAATGCGTATCAACAACAACAGCCGGCTTGCCGAATATATCACCGACAACAAGATTAGCAGTTTTTCTGCCGATTCCCGGAAGTTTCACAAGCTCATCAATACTATCGGGAACAACACCGTTGTAAACCTCACAAAGCATTTTTGCCATTGCTGCAATATCCTTAGCCTTGGTTTTATACAGACCACAGGATTTTATGTATTTCTCGATTTCCTCCGGCTCTGCCGCCGCAAAAGCCTCAGCATCGGGGAATCTTTCAAACAAAGCCGGAGTTACCATATTAACCCTTTTATCCGTGCATTGTGCCGCAAGCCTTGTTGCAATAAGCAGCTGCAATGGGTCGGTATATGTCAACGAGCATACCGCATCCGGATATTCCTTTTCAAGCAGTTCCACAGCCCTGATTGCTTTCTCACTATTTATCATCGGAATTTCTCCTTTGCTGTAAAATATAGAAATAGTGCTGTCAATACATACGATATACGAATATATTGACAGCTTTTTAAATCAATCCTTTTTCTTTGTATCTATTTCTTTCCTGATTATTTTGATAAAATCATCAAGCGGCATTGCTCCAAGATTTGCATTCTTTCGTGAACGAACAGAAACCGTGCCGTCCTCAACCTCCTTATTGCCTATTACAAGCATATAGGGAATTTTTTCAAGCTGTGCCTCTCTGATCTTATATCCGATCTTCTCACTCCTCAGATCCGCACTTACTCTTATCCCCTGTTCGTTGAGTTTTTCGACAATCTCATTAGCCTTATCCTTAAGATTTTCGCTCAGCGGCATAACACGTACCTGCTCCGGACTGAGCCATACTGGCAGTGCACCGGCAAAATGCTCAAGCATATATGCAAGAGTTCTTTCATAACAGCCCAGCGAAGTCCTGTGTATAATATACGGCAGCTTCTTCTGCCCGTCACTGTCAACATAATACATACCGAATTTTTCCGCAAGAAGCATATCAATCTGTATCGTAACAATAGTGTCCTCCTTGCCGAATACATTCTTGTACTGTATGTCAAGTTTAGGACCATAGAAAGCAGCCTCATCAAAGCCGATCTCATAATCAAGACCGATATTGTCAAGTATCTTCTTCATGGCTGCCTGTGCTTCCTCCCATTGTTCGGGAGTTCCCTCATATTTATTGTCGGGATTTTCCGGATTCCACATTGAGAAACGGAATGTACAATCTTCAAGAAGTCCCACAGTGTCAAGACAGTATTTTGCAAGCTCAAGACAGCCACTGAATTCCTCCTCAAGCTGGTCAGGACGGAGAATATAATGACCCTCGGAAATCGTAAACTGACGCACACGGATAAGTCCGTGCATTTCTCCGGATGCCTCATTTCTGAAAAGAGTTGAAGTTTCTGTAAGGCGCATAGGAAGATCACGATACGAACGCTGCTTGTTAAGGTACACCTGATATTGGAAAGGACAAGTCATGGGACGGAGTGCAAAGCATTCCTTTGTTTCATCATACGGATCACCGAGAACAAACATACCGTCAAGATAATGATCCCAATGTCCCGATATCTTATAAAGCTCACGCTTAGCAAACAAAGGAGTTTTTGTAAGCAGACAACCCTTTGACTGCTCGACATCCTCAATCCACCTCTGCAATAGCTGAATAACTCTTGCACCCTTCGGCAGAAGTATAGGCAAGCCCTGTCCTACATAATCTACGGTTGTAAAATATTCAAGCTCACGTCCGATCTTGTTATGGTCACGCAACTTCGCCTCCTCAAGCTTCTGCAAATGCTCCTCAAGCTGTGATGCCTTGGGGAAGGATACACCATAGACTCGGCAAAGCTGAGCATTTTTGCTGTCGCCCCTCCAATAAGCACCTGTGCAGGCGGTAAGCTTGATTGCCTTAACAGGGGAAACGCTCATAAGATGAGGTCCTGCACAAAGATCGGTAAACTCTCCCTGCTTATAAAAGCTTATCGGCTCACCCTTACCCGTATGCTCCTTGCAAAGCTCAACCTTATACGGCTCATTCATACTCTCAAGCAGGCTCAATGCCTCATCCGGCGGCAAAAGAAATTTTTCAATCTCAAAGCCTTCCTTAACGATTTTTTTCATTTCAGCGGTAATTTTTTCAAGATCCTCTGGTGAGAACGGTTTTTCCACATCAAAATCATAATAAAAGCCATTATCAATAGCCGGACCTATTGCAAACTTGGCGGACGGGAAAAGACGCTTTACAGCCTGTGCAAGAATGTGTGAGGTTGTATGCCAGAATGCTTTTTTCCCCTCAATATTGTCAAAGGTCAGTATTTCGAGAGTACAGTCCCTATCAACCGCTGTTCTCAGATCGCAGACCTCTCCGTCAATTTTACAGGCGCAGGCAGCCCTATAAAGTCCCATACCAAGTGATTTAGCAATTTCAGCAACGGCTGTCCCGTTTTCAAATTCCTTTACGACCCCATCCCTGAGTGATACCCTTACCATTTTCCTTACCTCCGTATTTATATTTGTTTATAACTGCACAGACGTGAAAACAAAAAGCCCGCCCCTGTGATATACACACGAGGGGCGAGGCATAAGCTTCACGGTTCCACCCTGTTTTCCGGCAATAAGCCGCTCATGGAGATAATATAATCTCCGACCTTATAACGTATGTCATACGCCACAGCTTAGGCAAGCGTTCGCTGCAGAGCTCCGAGGCGGTATCGAAAAAAGCATATATACGGCAGCTTTCAGCCCATGACCGCCGCTCTCTGAATATACTGTGCCTGATTCGCTTCCCCATCATAGCAGTTACATCATTTCAAGAGTAATATATCATTTTTTCTTCATAATGTCAACAACAATTTTAATTTTTTATTTTCGATTTATTAGTATTATCTCCATAATATTGCAAATAATAAATCAGAATTAATTATGGAGGTAAAATTATGTCCGAAAGAATAGGTAACAGAACAATAAAAATTTCAGACGGTATAGGTATAATAAGCTCAGCGGGAATTGCAGGACACAAGGAAAGCGAGGGGCCGCTCGGTCAATATTTCGACACAACATACACGGATGATATGTTGGGGCAAAGCTCATGGGAAAAAGCGGAAAGTCAGCTGCAAAAAAACGCTGCACAGCTTGCACTTGATAAAGCAAAGCTAAATGCAAAGGATATTGATATCATTCTTGCAGGAGATCTGCTAAACCAATGCATTTCCTCAGTGTTCGGTCTTCGTTCACTCGGAATACCGTATATAGGTCAGTACGGTGCCTGTTCAACGATGGCACAAACAATGATGCTTGCTTCACTTCTGTGCGACAGCGGAGCCTGTGACAGAGCAATGGCTGTCACCTCTTCACATTTCTGTTCCGCTGAAAGACAATTCCGCTTTCCGATAGAATACGGCGGACAGCGTACACCTACCGCACAATGGACAGTGACCGGGGCCGGAGCTGCAATTATTGATGACAGCGGAAATGGCAAACCCGTCAAAGCAGTAACCATAGGCAAAATAATTGATTATAAAATTAAGGATGCAAATAATATGGGAGCTGCAATGGCACCTGCTGCTGCGGACACCATAATGAACTATCTCAAAGATACTAACACCAAGGCATCAGATTACGACCTCATTCTGACAGGTGATCTCGGATATATCGGTTCCGAACTGCTCATTGAGCTTTTGAGCCGTGAGGGAATAGATATATCAAAAAATCATAACGACTGCGGAAAACTGATATACGACAGAAAGGGGCAGGATGTTCATGGGGGCGGTTCGGGCTGCGGCTGCTGCGGCTCCGTATTCTGCTCATATATAGCAAAGCAGCTCGACGAAAAGAAGCTTAACAATATGCTTTTTATTGCCACGGGTGCCTTGATGTCGCCTACCTCAAGTCAGCAGGGAGAAAGTATTCCCGGAATAGCACATTTGTTGAATATCACATCATAACCACAGATTACGTATACAAAAAGTACACATATCCGACCGCAGCTATTCCATGGGATATGTGTACTATGTATTAATTCAATTCAAAATCTGTATAACAGACAACCTCAGATTGTTATATGTCAAAAAATATTTTTCAATATTTCCTCCGGATGGCTTGTATCGGTCTCACGTACAGCCGCTTTGACCTTAAGTATATCCGACGGTGCTACAACCAATTCATCAGCCTTAAGTGCAAGTAATACCTTGGTTATTGCAGCATCGGAAGCATAATGACCGCTCAATGCTACAGGCTTACCGTTTTTATGTGCATTGTCTATTGTTATCCTGATAAGCTTTTTTATAGCGGGATGATACGGACGGTAAAAATCTACAAGCTTTTTATTATCCTTATCCATTGCGAGGGTATACTGAGTAAGGTTATCCGTCCCGATATTGACAAAATCGACCTGGCTGGATAATTCATCGGACAAAATAGCTGCGGCAGGAGTTTCTACCATAAGTCCCAGTTTTATATCATCACTAAAGCTTTCGCCCTGAAGCCTTAATTCATTTTTAATTTCTTTGATTTCCCGCTTAACATAATCAATTTCCTCAATACTGCTGACCATTGGCAGAAGTATGGAAAGCTTGCCATATGCTGAAGCACGATAAAGGGCACGCAGCTGAGTGCGGAAAAAATCGGAATTTTCAAGAGAAATTCGTATGCCGCTGAACCCGAGTGCCGGATTTTTCTCCTGTGGGATATCAAGATAATCCATCCCCAATTCAGAACTTCCGTTTACCGTGCTTATGACAACACCCTTTTCCCCGAATGCCTTAAGAAGTGTCCCATAAGTACGGATCTGTTCCGCCTCGTCCGGAGCCTTACCTCTGTTGGTAAAAAGAGCTTCACTTCTGAAAATACCTATCCCGTCGGCATCATTATTAATCGCATTCGGTATATCATCAAGACTTCTTATATCGGCGGAAAGCCGCACATTCTGTTTATTTTTTGTCTGTGAGGGTCTGCCAATCTGATTTTTAAGTCTTTGCTGTTGTTTTTCATAGCGTTCATATTTTGCCTTATACAGTGCAAGAGTATTTGTGTCGGGGTCAATGATAATCTTCCCCAGCTGCCCGTCAACAACAGCAGTTGCATTATCATATTGTCCGAGCGGTTCATCAATACGTATAACGGTGGGTATTCCCATAGTTCTTGCGAGGATGGCGGTATGAGAATTATATGAGCTTTCATTTGTTATGAAGCCGAGAAGCTTATTCCTGTTAAATGAAATTGTATCACTCGGAAAAAGATCTCTTGCAGCAATAATAACAGGACCGTCTTCGTTTATATCTATTTTGCAGTCGTATTTATCCTGCAAAATTCTTATAAGAATATGTGCAACATCAAGAATATCGCTGTATCTTGCACTGAAATATTCGTCATCAAGATTTCTAAAAGCATTTGCAAGATCATTAAAGGCTTCATACACAGCAGCCTCGGCATTTCTGCCCTTATTTATTTCAGCCTCAACAAGTTTTATCAGCTTTGCATCCTCAAGCACAAGAAGATGCGTCTTAAAAATCACCGCTTCTTCTTCCGTAACCTTCCGGCAAGCATCTTCATACAGA
>CANRAN010000032.1 GCA_947628595.1 uncultured Clostridia bacterium
CTTTACCGAAAATAATTTTGCTTATATAATATACCACATTACATTGTTTTTTCCAACCGATAAATAGAATATAAAATATAAGGAGGCTGCCGGATCATTGTCTCTGCAACAGCCCCTTGATAAGTATTTCGTCTTAACAGAATAAAACATAATATCCTAAAACTCAGGCTTTCTATTTTGTGTCCGAAGTAATTTTGTTCTCACTGCCCTCGAGTATTCTCTTTATATTATCCTTATGTCTTATTATTATAACAATTCCGTTTATAAATGTAACAACAAAAACACATACTACAAATACCCCGGTTGGTGCTTTTATGGGCGCTATTGCCGGAAGTATCTGAGCCTTATCTAAAAGTCTGACACCTGCCGCCGCAAAGGGGTACAATGCCGAACACACAAGTGAGCATTTTGAAATCGTTTTTGTAATTGCAAACAATATGCCGAAAAATATAAGTTCAACCACAAGAACACGCCAATCTGTCATAATAACAACAGATGCCGTTGTGACAACTCCCTTTCCGCCCTTGAATTTATAATAAATCGGAAACATATGACCAATCACAGCCAATAATCCCGCAAAATACATCAACAATGAGCGTTCCATTTGCATTTCGGGGATATCCCAACCTAATGTAAGCAAATATGGTATCAGAACAGATATAACACCCTTGAGAAAATCCCCTACAAATGTAATTATTGCCGGAAACTTTCCGACACAGCGAAGAACATTTGTAAAACCTGCATTTCCGCTGCCAAGTTTTCGTATATCCTCATGTTTGACAATGTATGTAACAATTATTGATGTATTTACGCTGCTTATTAGATATGCAGCCATACAGGATATTACCACAAGCAGCCAATGGTTGCAAAACAAATCAGTAAGTATTTCCAAAGCAATCTTCCTTTACCCGAATTTCCTCTAAAATTATACATCATATTCCCTGACAAATCAATCCACGACATTCATAAAAACTACATAATTTCCGCATACAAATTATCCATAGTGACATTTTACACATCAGGTTAAACGTATATATTTTATTCCGTTTAGCTGAATAATTCAAACAACTACATAGTGATTTTTAATATCGTAAGTAATTGACATAACACATGGGGAACTGTATAATATAAGTAAGAGGAAGGTGATCCCGTTGGACGATACAGGTATAATTGACAACAGAACAGCAAAACACAAGACAAAGGATAGTGTGTTTTCACGACTTTTCAGTAAACCGGAAAACATTCTCGAATTGTATAAGGAACTTCACCCCGAGGACACCACTACTACGGTTGATGACATTCAGCTTGAAACACTTGAAACCGTACTCATTAACGACATATATAATGATTTAGGTTTCATTGTTAAAAACGGGGATAAATCCAAGTATGTGCTTTTGATTGAAGCACAAAGCAAATGGACAGAAAATATAACTCTGCGGATGCTTTTCTATATCACCGAAACATATCGTCGATATCTGAAAGCTACAAAGCAAAGCGAACATATTTCCAAAAAAGTACATCTTCCGAAGCCGGAATTTTATGTTGTCTATACAGGTAATAAGGACATCCCGAACGAGGTTTCATTTAATCAGACATATTTTGATAGTACAGCTCCCCTTGATATAAAAGTCAAAGTGCTTACAAACACAAACACGGAAACTATTTATGGTCAATATATCGGTTTCAGCAGGGTTTATGATGAACAGAGGAAAATTTTCGGTAACACAGTTGATTGTATCAGAGAAACAATAAGAATATGTCAGGAAAAAAACTATCTTGTTGATTTTTTGAATGTTTACAAAAAGGAGGTATTTACTATGCTATCTGAATTATTTAATGAGAAGGCTCTCCGAGAGCAATATGATGCTGCTGTTGCTGCCAAAAGTCAGGCGATAGGTGAGGCCATCGGCGAAGCGAGGGGCGAGGCTAGGGGCGAAGCGAGGGGCGAAGCTAATGGAGTTTTAAAAACTCTTATCAGTCTTGTAAAGGACGGCATTCTTTCTGTCAGTGATGCCGCAAAAAGAGCTGATATGTCAGTTGATGAATTTGAGGCTAAAACAGGATTAAAAGCAACCTAAAATTTCGTTTTGTCCGCTGAATCATAACAAAGAAGTATAGCTTCTACTTTTTGACAAGACCGCTTTCAGCAAGGTATATGATGAACAAATTAGGCTTTACAAAAACACATCAAATTATTACGGAAAACAATTTTGGTACACTTAACAGGTGATTTGATAATTCTCAATATACCACATCCACAAAAGGGAGCGTTGGCATCAGCTTCTGCCCGTATTGCGGAACCAGGATTAATAGAGATTTTGAATATGCAACCGTTGCGGTAAAAGCTACCGTAAAGAAATACATGACTGATACACCAAGAAAAAATTAAATTGGCTGTCTCAAAGGCAACTCTTGATAAATTTAAGCAAATACAGAATTAAGAACCGCATAAGATTTAAATTAATGAAGCGACCGAAGCAGGAAAACCAATTCCTGATTCCGGTCGCTTTTTAATAACGTCAAATTTACTTTTTATCGTCGTTTCTCTCACGAATTATAAAACGTATAGGTGTTCCCTGCATACCAAAGGTTTCCCTTATTCTATTCTCAAGATACCTCTGATATGAAAAATGAAAAAGTTCCGCACTGTTCACAAAAAATACAAATGTGGGTGGTTTTACAGATGCCTGAGTCACATACATAATCTTGAGCCTTCTGCCTTTATCTGTCGGCGGCTGTACCCTTGCTGTTGCATCAGCAAGAAGATCATTCAGCATACCTGTTGTTATCCTCATTGCCGCCGAATTGACAACGGTTACAATAAGCTCAAACAACCTATCGAGCCTTTGTCCCGTTTTTGCAGAAATGAAGATAAAGGGTGCATACGACATATAGGAAAATTCCGTTTCAAGCTTTTTCCGGTACTGATCCATTGTCTTTCCGTCCTTTTCAACGGCATCCCATTTATTAACAGCTATTATACAGGCCTTTCCGGATTCATGTGCAAGACCCGCAATTTTGGTGTCCTGCTCGGTAATCCCAGCTATGGCATCTATCATAATAACGCATACATCACTTCTTTCGATTGCCATTCTTGCCCGTATTATACTGTATTTTTCCACCACATCATCAATCTTGCTCTTCCGTCTTATTCCGGCGGTGTCGGTAAGACAAAAACGTCCATATTCATTTTCAATCACGGTATCTATGCTGTCACGTGTCGTGCCTGCAATATCTGATACTATACATCTGTTTTCACCTGTAATCCTATTAACAAGTGAGGATTTTCCGGCATTAGGTCTGCCAATCACCGCAACCCTTATGCTTTCGTCCTCCTCCTCTTCATCATAATCCTCAGGCAAATATTCAAATACCTCATCAAGCAAATCGCCTGTTCCGTGACCATGCACTGAGGAAACTTGTATAGGCTCCCCAAGACCGAGGTTATAAAACTCATAATAATTCGGATCAGGCTCCCCTATTGTATCACATTTATTTACGCAGAGCACAACATTTCTTCCGCTTTTTCTGAGCATTTCCGCCACCTCCTCATCGGTAGCAACAACTCCGCTCCGCACATCTGTAACAAACACAATGACGTCAGCGGCATCAATAGCAAGCTCTGCCTGCCTACGCATTTGTTTCAGAATTATATCATCCGAATAGGGCTCTATTCCACCTGTGTCTATTATTGTGAGTTTTCGTCCTCTCCATTCGCATTGTCCGAATATTCTGTCCCTCGTTACACCCGGCGTATCATTGACTATCGCAACACGATCGCCAACAAGCTTATTAAAAAGTGTAGATTTCCCAACATTTGGTCTGCCGACTATTGCAATAACAGGAATTGCCATAATAATCCCTCCCCTTATCAGATATTTTTAGCTGCAACGAAAAATAGAGAAGGATTTCTCCTTCTCTACCAAATCCAACAAGCAATCAAGCCTCTGTTTTGAGTACAACTCTTCCCTTATAAAGACCACAGCTTGTGCAAGCTCTGTGAGCGAGCTTATATTCGCCGCAGTTGGGACAAGTTACGAGTGCAGGAGCGTCGAGCTTCCATACTGTAGATCTTCTCTTATCTCTTCTTGCTTTAGAAGTCTTTCTCTTAGGTACTGCCATTTTAAAATAACCTCCTTGAAATTAAAGTACAAAAATCATTCTTCGAGCAGCTCGCTTAATGCTGCAAATGCGGGATGTCCTTCCTGCTTGACGCAGCAACACTCTCCCTCATTGAGATTTTTTCCGCACTTTGGACACAAGCCCTTACAAGAATCCTTACAGAGGAACTTTGATGGAAACTCCAAAAGAATATCATCTCTGAGCAATGCATCAGTATCGAGCGTATAGTCCGGTGCTTCAATATAATCATCACCGCTGTCCTCAGGCAGCTTTGTGACAAGAATATGATTTAGCGTGTAGGCAAAGTCTTTGTCAAACGGCTCACAGCATCTGTCGCATACGCAATGACATCTGAAACGTACATCCGCTTCAAAAACCACCATTCCGGCATGATTGCTTACATTTACGTCTGCAGCCACCTTTCCGGGAACAGCACTCCTGCCTATCGTATCTCCCGACATATCAAGCTCGGTTTTTACCGACAAACTTTCATTCTCATTCAGAAAAATCTTTTTCAGTTCAAGAATCACAAGCTCACCTCAACAAAGTCCGAATTATCACAACAACAAAGTCGGCATGATAAAACGCCATAGACTATTATAATTGCATTAAGCTGCTTTGTCAATATTTTTTTTGAAAAAAACAAAAAATCAAGAGGAAGCCGTCACAGAGCTTCCTCATATTGATTTATTTTGTAAAAACACCCTTTTCACATACGACCGTCAGTTTTTCAGATTTTCTCAGAAATAGCTGTAAGGCTGCTCGGCAGCTCGCTTTCCTCTGCCGATACAAGAAATGTAAACTGTGTATCTGTCTTAGCTGCAAGAGAATTTATCTTTTCTATAAATTCAGCAAATTCGCCCATGTTCTGTCCGCCGATCTTGAAAGTAGAATCAACAAGAACATCAGTCATATCATAATTTCCTGCGCAAAGTCCGCTAAGAAAACCAAAGAATGCATCATAGCCTGAAATTGCATAATGTTCAGTATCGATAAGACGTGCTTTATGTGTTACATCATAGGTAAGCTTTGAACCCTTTTCAATAACAACCACATTTCCGTTTGAGTTTTCAACAGCCTCATTCGCAAGACTGATAAGCTTCTTGGTTTTTCCGGTACCCTTTTTACCGACAATAAGTTTAACCATAATTTTTGCCTCCTTGAAAGTTATGCCGCACCGCGACTTATCCTTTGCATAAAAAACTTTTGCTATTAAATATATTATATTAAATTTGACAAACTGTCAACTGTTTTAAGCTAAAGTTATGTGAAAATTTATTATCACTTAAGTCTTGCCTCAAGTGCCTCCTTCTGATCCTCATATCCGGGCTTTCCGAGGAGGGCAAACATATTTTTCTTATAGCTTTCGACTCCGGGCTGATTAAAGGGGTTTATGCCGAGCGTATATCCGCTTATTGCACAAGCTTTTTCAAAGAAATATATCAGATATCCAAGCTCTGTCTCACTTGTATCGTTCATATTAAGTATAACATTCGGCACCTTTCCGTCCGTGTGTGCAAGAACTGTTCCCTCAAATGCCTTTTTATTGACAAAATCAACAGTTTTACCTGAAAGGAAATTGAGTCCGTCAACATTTTCGGGATCTGTTCCGATTGTCAGCTCATATTTCGGCTTTTCTATCTGTACAACGGTTTCAAACATTGTTCTTGTGCCGTCCTGTATAAACTGACCCATTGAATGAAGGTCTGTTGAAAATACAACAGATGCCGGGAAAAGTCCCTTCTGATCCTTACCCTCACTCTCACCGAATAGCTGCTTCCACCATTCGTTCATAAGTGTAAACGACGGCTCATAGCTTACAAGAAGCTCTATTTTCTTGCCCTTACGATAGAGTATATTACGTATTGCTGCATACTTGTAGCAATCATTTTTATCAAGGTCGGTATTCATAAGCTCCTCACGAGCTTTAGCCGCACCGCTCATAAGAGCGTCTATATCAGCACCGGAAACAGCAATCGGAAGGAGTCCCACAGCAGTAAGAACACTGTAACGTCCTCCTACATCGTCCGGTACAACAAAGGTTTCGTAGCCCTCTTTATCTGCAAGTTGCTTAAGCGTTCCCTTAGCCTTATCAGTGGTACAGAAAATTCTTTCCTTAGCACCCTCCTTGCCGTATTTCTTTTCAAGAAGCTCCCTGAAAACACGGAAAGCAATAGCCGGCTCGGTTGTCGTTCCTGATTTTGATATCATATTTATGGAAATATCCTTACCCTCACAGATACTGAGAAGCTCTGAAAGTGCTGTTGAGCTTATGGAATTACCGGTAAAATATATATCGGGTGTATCTTTCTTTAGGGCATTATAATTCGGAGATTTGAGAAATTCAATAGCGGCACGGGCACCGAGATAAGAACCGCCTATACCTATAACAACAAACACATCTGTGTTACCCTTTATTTTCTCAGCAGCCTTTTTGATTCTCGCAAATTCTTCCTTGTCGTAATCTACGGGCAGATCTACCCAACCGGTAAAATCATTGCCAAGACCTGTTTTGTTGTGCAAAAGTTCATGTGCGGCGGAAATCTGAGGTGCTATTGCCTGATATTCCTCATCACTGATAAATTGTTTAACGTGCTTATCACTTAGCGTAACAGCCATAAAAATCCTCCTTGACAGCAAGGGCAGCCACCCCTGCAAAAATTCTATAATCTATTTTACAATATTTCAATATAATTTGCAAGGAATTGGATAAAATTTATTTATTTTTTCTAAATCTATTATGTAGGGATATTTTACCCTGTATTAATGATGATTAAATAGCAAGTAATTTAAAATACCTCCCTGTATAAAAAATAACTATTAGTTTTATGAAATACCGCAGAATATTGTTACACTATTCCGATTGACAGACTCCCGTTAATAATGGCATAATGTTATATGAATAGTTTGTATGGAAGGGAAATATTACAATGCAGGAAAAGAAAGAAGAATTTGTGGACATATCAGGCAGCTTTGAACCGACCGATACTGATAATGGGATTCAATTTACACCACCTCGAAAAAGTAAGCCTCCGAAAAAAAAATCCGGATTCAAAAAGGCCGGAATAATTGCAGCCATATTTGTTTTGCTCTGTGGAAGTGTTGCCGTTGCCGCTATGTCAGGACTTCTGAACTCACCCCGTGCGGAGGTAAGCACGGAAGAAAGCTCTGCAAAAAACCAAAACTCTGTTAAAGAAAGCTCTGTTTCCGAGAAAACGGAAAGTGTCGAAGAAGAAAGCACGCCTTCATATGAGCCTACGGGTAAGTTTACGTCTGATAATAAAGTGTTCGGCAAAGAAATTCTCGAAGAATTGGATGAGGCGGTCACTGCGAGATACGTTGTATTGTACGATGCAACCTCGGATAAAATCATATTTGAGAGAAATGCAAAGGAAAAATGCTATCCTGCAAGCACTACAAAAATGCTGACCGCTATTGTAGCGAGTAAAATAATACCCAAGGATACCGTCATTACCGTAGGAGATGAAATTGAGCTTATCGGCTTTGATTCAAGCACGGCAGGTCTTCAGAAAGGTATGAAAATGACCTATGAGGCCCTGCTCGATGCACTTCTTCTTCCGTCGGGAAATGATGCGGCATACACAATAGCAGTCAATGCAGCAAGGATATATACGGGGGACGACAAGCTGTCAAATGAGGAGGCTGTCAAAACCTTTATGGGGCTTGTTAATGAGGCGGCAAAAGAAATAGGATGTACAGGCACACATTATGTCACACCGGACGGCTGGCATGATGACGATCATTATACAACAGCAACCGATCTCGCAAAAATTGCAGCCTATGCAAGAACTGTACCCATGATCAAGGCATCCTGCGGAAAGGCGGAAGCGGAATGGGAACTTATACAGGACAGCAGCAGTGATGACGACAGCTTCGGGGACTCGGGTATCTCAGAAGCATCAAATGAAGGGAACGAATCGGATGATGAGGAGGTAAGCCTTCCTACATCTATGTATTGGACCAATTCTAATGCCATGCTGCAGGTAGGAAGCGAGAACTACTCCAGATACTGCACAGGTATAAAGACAGGATTTACAGATGAAGCAGGTACATCTGTCGTTGCCTCTGCGGAAATGGACGGGCATACGTTTATAGCTGTTGTCATGTTTGGAGAAACCCTTTACAAAAAATATGAAGATGCAAACATTCTCTTTACAGAGGGTTTCAAGCTCTACAATCTTAACTATACCTACGGTACAGACAGTGCAAACGATACTGAATAAAGCATTTTTCCGGCGGCATTCCCCACTGGCTGTTGTAATTAATTTACTCAAACAATAAGTAATAAGCCTATTATTTCAGATTGCGGAACGGCTCGAAAGAGTCGCTCCGCTGATTTCTTAATGCGCCCCGACAGGCAACCTTACCACTGCGGAAACAGATTTATCTTCACAATAATCAAGGCGAACACAGTGAGCAAAACCGCAAATTGCCCGGTGGGTACACTTCGCCTGCCTTCGGAAACTGCGAGACTTTTTCAAATGTTTGACCTTAAGCTGCTATTTCCCCGAAACAGCTTTACTATTTTATCATTCTACCGAAAATCAGGCTGAAAATCTGCCAAAAACTTATTTCATCAACCTGTTCAGCCGCTGTGATCGGATATTCTGCTATGCGCTTACCATCTCTCTTATATATGATTTTTCCCACCCTATCTCCCTCACTAACAGGCGCCTGTATGCTTTCCGGGAGTGATATATCGTATGTGATATCCTTATCCCCTCCCTTTTTAATCAGGAATGACCCGTTAATTTCTGTTTCCGTTTTTACACTTGCAGACATACCATTTGTTACCGCTATATCCTTGAATGCCTCATCAGGACTTTTTGGTGTGTACATTGCATAATTTGCAAAACCATAATCGAGAAGTGCCGCCGCATCCTTGAATCTGTCCTTTCCGCTTTTACTCCCAAGAACTACTGCTATAAGGCTAAGCCCATCTCTTTCCGCTGTTGCAGATATGCAGCTCCCTGCCTGTGAGGTCGTCCCTGTTTTCAGACCTGTTATTCCGTTATATGTCTTCAGCAGCTTATTTGTATTTACAAGCTGGGTTTTACCGTCACGGAGGGTATCCATCCATATTTTACTGTATTTGAAAATGGATTTATGCCTGATAAGATCCCTCGACATGAGTGCGACATCATAGGCACTTGTAATATGCCCATCCTCGTCAAGACCGTTACAGTTTTTGAAAACCGTTTCCTTCATCCCCAGTTCCTTTGCCTTCTTGTTCATCATTGCAACAAATTCATCCTCCGAGCCGTACACAAACTCGGCAAGTGCAACGGCAGCATCATTGGCACTTGCAACTATCGTTGCCTTTACCATTTCATCTACCGTCATCGTCTCCCCCGGCTCAAGCCAGATATCCGATCCCCCCATTGATGCCGCATGCTCCGATGCGGTAACGGTATCTGTCCACTTTATCTTTCCGCTGTCAAGTGCCTCCATAACAAGATCAAGTGTCATCACCTTGGTTATTGATGCACAAGCACGCTTTTCATGTGGATTCTTCTGATATAATATCTCCCCCGTCTGAGCATCCATCAATACCGCTGCCGGTGCCGTTATATCATTATCAGAGATTGCCATAGCTTCAATAGGAACAGAAAGAATCAACAGCGAAACAGCTAATAATGCCGCCGATATTTTTTTTATTTTCATAGCCGCCTCCAAATAAATTATTCTGCTTATTAATATGCATATATCTGCCATATAAGAACATAGAATTACAGAATCCACTGCCCCCGAAATAGGCTATTTACCCACGGTTCGGTCATATGCAATAATTACTATATACAAAATATATCACACGAATCAAAGTTTTTGTTTACTTGACTTTTATAACAATATAGAGTATTATAAATTTAAAATATAATTGGAGGAAACAATATGAAAATGAAAAAAATTCTTGCATTTTCCCTTTCGGCGTTGCTGTCTGTTTCATGCTTCACGGCAATACCGAGCCTTTACTCCGATCAGTTCAGTGCCAAAGCAGCTGAAAACCTCGGCGAAAGGTATTTTTACGATCAGCTTACAGCGGAATCTAAGGTATTTTATGATGCAATGGAAACCATGTACAGCGAAGGCATTTTCAAAACCGGTAAAGACGATTTTGATATGTCAAAGGAGCTTCTGAGTCAGGAGCAGATACAGGGATATATGGAAGGAAGATCAAATCTTTTGAACGTGTATGGTGCGGCAAGAGATGCATTCTACTTTGATCATCCCGATGTATTCTATGTAGATTTTTCTAATCTCTCATTCCGTGTTACCTCGGGTACTGACGGATATCATCTCTATCTTGGAACAGGAAGATATGATAACTACTACACTCAGGGCTTCAAAAGTGTAGAAGAAGTCAATGCTGCTGTCAATGAATATGAAGATGCCCTTTCGGACGTTGTAGAAAAAGCAAAGGAGGTCACAGCCGGAGCGGATGAGAACCTTGCCGCAAAGCAGGTAACCTTTGTGCATGACTATCTTACAAATCACACCTCATATCGTCTTGAGGATGTATGCGATCCGGAAAATATCGGCTTCATCCGTACATCCTACGGTTGTCTTGTGAAACAGGAGGGTGTGTGTGAGTCCTATACAAGAGCATTCAAGTCGATAATGGATCAGCTTGATATCCCATGTGTTATGGTACAGGGTGTTTATCGTCATAATGAAAATGTAACAGAGCTTCATATCTGGGATTATGTTCAGATTAACGACAAGTGGTATGCCGTAGATGCTACTATGGACGATCCGATAAACAGCAAATATGATACTCATGGTGTAGACGGCTATGAAAATCAGGAATACCTTATGGTCGGCGAAACTACTATGAGCGTTCACCATATCGCATCGGGTATCCTTTCAGAAGCAAATTATCAGTTCCAATATCCCGTACTTGAGATTGATAATTACGGTGTTGAACGCAAAAACTACGCTAACGGTCTTGTAGTACTCTATG
>CANRAN010000033.1 GCA_947628595.1 uncultured Clostridia bacterium
GCCTTTGGCGCACGCATTTCTTCACGTTCAAATGTACACTTTCCGACAAGCCTTTCTATCAGGTTACCGGAATATTTACTGTCTTTTCCGGGTCCCGGTCCTTCATCAAAGCTTCTTTGTGACATAATTATCCCGATAAATTTCTCTTCAAAATCTTCTGTTGCATATTCATTACCAAAGGCTCTTTGCTTTCCAAAAATACATTTTATTTCCGCTCCGTATTCACTTCGGGAAAATGTATTTTTATAATTTCCCTCCGTATTACGTTTACTATCGGCAAATCTGTCATCACAATAGAGCATTTCTCCGATAGTTCTGTACATCTTTTGCCTGAGTTCGGTATTCCGTCTAACTGCATCGAGCAATTTTCCATCTTCTTCATTTCCGGTATCGGATTTTCTGTTTGATTTGAATCCCCTTCTTTGACTCAGGTGTATAAGAAGCCTTATAAACTCATCTTTATCCAATTTTCTGTCCAATGCTTCATACCTTATTTGATATATATCCTTCAAACCGCTATCGGCATAAATATCCGTAATATAATCCTCATCCACATTGAATATATCATATATAAGATTTCTTATGCGCTCCTTGCGGTGACGTCTGCGGCGAATTCTCCTTCTCATGCCCCTGTTAGTTCTTCTTTCAAGTGCCGTTGACGTCCCGTCTTCCATTTCAGCCTTTGGAAACACCCTCGATGAAAGCCTGTAAATTTTATATGGTTCATCCCTGTCATCAAGTAAAACAATCGCACTTCCCACAGATGCTATTCCTATATCCAAGCCAATGCCGTATTTCATAGTTCCTCCTCCTGTACTTTTTATAAATTTTTAAGTCAAAAGATGCATTATTGCTTTAGATAATTTTAACATCACAATAAGTATAAGTCAATATAAATATATTTTCGGTACAATTAATTGTACGATTTATTGGGCAAAAAAGATGATGCCCTGTCCCAAATGGACAGAGCATCAGAGCTTTGCAGTGTACTACTTTATCATAGTAACCTGATTGTTCTTGGTATGATACAATCTATAATGATTATAACACACTTTTTGGAAAAGTCAATAATAAAATTCAAAAGAATTTGACAATGTAACTAAAACAATATCAGAAATATTAAAACATTCCAAAATACTCAGCCACAAAAAAAGCCGCTGCTTCCAATATAAATATTACAGGGATACCGACCATAAATTTCGGATGTTTTGTTTTGTGATGTATAATTCTCATAGTAATATACATACACACACAACCGCTCAGTGCGGCAAGTATCATCAGAACTTTTTCGGGTACTCTTCGTTTATGCTTTCTTGCTGCTCTTTTGTCGTGTATTGTTACAATTACAGATATTATATTAATTATAATAAAATAAGTTATCAGACACCATTCTATCCAATTCATACTAAAAGCTCTCCTTACATACTTTTATTATGTCTCAGATTTTATCATACATATTAAAGCCTGTCAATGTAAAATGCGATATTTTACTCTACCTGTTTTTATAAAAAAATCCATAGCAATATTCCTTTTTAACTGATATATGAAAGCTCATTACACATTGGATATATGCTATGGATTGTATATTCAATTTTGTTATATCCCACTCATAATATATTTATTTTCAGTTTATCAGAGTTAGGATATCAAATTATATTGAGACTAATTTCAGTACGGACTATCCCACCGTTATTTTAAGCTTGTCGCCGCCGTAAATCAGGTCAGGATTTTTGATGTTATTTTCCTTGGCAATTTTTTCCACAGTAGTGCCGTATTTCTGAGCAATATAACTCAGGGTATCCCCCGCTTGAACAATATAGATGTAGGTTTTCGCATTATTATCCTTGCTTACCCTACGCAGATATTTCGCATTAACAGCCGCCGTAACCTGTCCGTTAATTCCAATTACTATTCTGTCACCCACAGACTCAATTACAGTATATTTTTCATTTGGATAGACAATAAATTTCTTTCCGTTATCATAATTTATCGGATCAATAACCTGAACCTCCTCCCCGACCTTGAATGTTACCTTTGTGCTGTCGGGTTTTTTACCTGTTTCCGGCTTTTTGGTATCCTCAGGCTTGCTTTCGTCACTGACATACATAATGTCAAGATCACAACGTCCACTTATACCATCTATACTTCCGTTTCCTCCGACATTATATTGCCACAGGGCACATTTAAACGCCGGCTCGGCACTTTCCCACTGAGCAAGCCATATTGTATATTTGTCGAGAAGCTCGTCCTTATAGACATAATTATTGAGCCAATTAGGATTAATATAAATACCGGTTTTATAGCCTGCCTTTTTCATATAATCGCAAAATGTCTTGGCTATATCCGTACAAACTCTTTTGCCCTGTGCCGCTGTTGAATCGTTTTCAAGATCAATGAACACAGGAAGCTCCAGCTTTTTTCCCTTTATACATTCAATACAGTATTTAGCCTCCTTAACAGCATCCTCCTTACTTTTTGCATACGAATAATGATAAGCACCACATGGAATCCCCTTAGACTGAAATCCCTTTATATTACGATCAAATTTATCATCTTTCTGACCGCTCTCCCAACCGAAGCTGCTGCGTACTATCGCAAATTCCACCTGTGATTTCTTGATTTTGTCAAAATTGATATCCCCTTGTGCATAGGAGACATCTATACCTTTTTTACTTTTCATAATAAAATTCCTCCCTATTTTATGAAAGAAGGGCATTGTCCCTTCAATTATCGGAGTAAATCCCATAAAATTTAACCTGTACGGGTCAAATTACCGAAAATTAAATTTTACAGAAATATGCAATAAAATACATATTCTTATAGTAATAATATGATAAAGGAAAATTTTTGACAATTACAACTCACAAATACATTTGATATTATCATCGTTTTGGTGTAAAATAGTATATGGTATAAATAAAGAAATAAAAAACAGGAGAAGATTAAATTATGAACGAAGCGGCGTATGCAGAGCTTGCAGCTCTCAGAAGACAGATTATAGAGAATGAGTTTTCACACCTCAACGATAAACAGCAAGAGGCAGTCTACAGAGTAACCTCTCCTTTGCTGATACTCGCCGGTGCAGGAAGCGGAAAAACGACTGTGCTCGTAAACAGAATTGCAAATATACTCCGCTGGGGCAGAGCCTATGAAACAGATGAAATATATGGTGAGTACAGTGACGAGGAAATTGAAGAAATACGAAGATCAGCAGAATCCAAAGCCAGATTAAGCGATGAGCTTGCACAAAGGCTATCGGTATCCGCACCATATCCATGGAGAATACTTGCAATAACCTTTACAAATAAGGCGGCCGCCGAGCTGAAAGAACGTATATGCAATAAAGTAGGAGAAAATGGTCTTGACATATGGGCATCGACCTTTCATTCAGCCTGCGGAAGAATACTAAGAAGCTGCGGTCATTACCTCGGATACAGTTCTCATTTTACGGTATATGATACAGATGATCAGAAGCGTCTTGTCAAGGATTGCCTGAGAACACTCAATATTGATGAAAAAATGCTTACCCCCAAGGAAATTCTTACAGAAATTTCAAATGCCAAGGATAATCTCATGTCACCTGATGAATATTCCGAATATGCAGCCGGTGACACAAGGCTTTCGTCAATTGCAAGGGTATATAAGGTATATCAAGACAGACTGATTAAAGCTGATGCTATGGATTTTGATGATATGATCTTCAATACCGTTATACTTTTAAAGAATTTCCCTGATGTTTTACAAAAATACGGAAATCAGTTCAAATATATAATGGTTGACGAATATCAGGATACGAACCATATGCAGTATGAGCTTGTGAAACTTCTTTCAAGTGTACATAATAATCTTTGTGTAGTGGGTGACGATGATCAGAGTATATACAAATTCCGTGGGGCAACCATAAGGAATATTCTCGATTTTGAAAATACCTTTGAAAATGCCTATACGATAAAGCTTGAACAGAATTACCGTTCAACGCAAAATATTCTTTCAGCGGCTAATTTTATAATTAAAAATAATGTTGAACGCAAGGATAAGACATTGTGGACAGATAATGAGGCAGGCGAAAAAATCGTCCACTATCATGCTCTTGACGAACGTGATGAGGGTAATTTTATTGCAGATACTATTCTCAGTAGAATTGCCGAGGGAAAAGCCTATGGGGATTATGCGATACTTTACAGAATGAATTCCCAGTCTCAGAATCTTGAGCGTGCATTGGTTCGATCTGCAATACCATACAGGGTAATCGGCGGAAAACGCTTCTATGAAAGACGGGAAATAAGGGATATGATCGCATATCTGAGTGTAATATCAAATCACCATGATGATATAAGACTCAGACGTATAATAAATGTCCCAAAAAGAGCAATAGGAAATAAAACTGTTTCCGGAGTAGAGGAAATAGGAAATATGCTTGGGCAGAGTATGTTTGAAACAATGAAACAGGGGTACCAGTTTGATGCCCTCATCAAATCCTATCCCAAACTTCAGGAATTCTGCAAACTTATAGAGGATATGTCAGACGAACTTGAAAGCGGAAATACTATTTCCGATATGTACAGTAAACTTTTGGAAAGAATTGACTATATTCCGTTCATATTAAAAGAAAGCGACCACGGGGACGAGGCTGTGGAAAACATAAAGGAGCTTAAATCAAGCATAATGAGATACGAACAGGAGAATCCCGATGATGCGACTTTGCAGGGCTTTTTGGAGGAAATTGCCCTTCTCACCGATATCGACAGTTATAATTCAGACAATGAGGAAAGCCCTGTTATACTAATGACGCTTCATTCTGCAAAGGGTCTTGAATTTGATACCGTATTCATCCCCGGAATGGAGGAAAATATGTTTCCCGGTTACCTTTCCACTATGTCCGAGGGGGATATGCAAGAGGAACGACGTCTTGCATATGTAGGTATAACAAGAGCAAAGAAAAAGCTGTATCTTATAAATTCCGCTTCAAGAACGATTTTCGGAAAAACCTCAAGAAACAAACCGTCAAGATTTCTCAGTGAGCTTCCTGCCGATCTTATTGAGGAAAAGGAGTACAAGCTGCCGGATGACCTCGGCTTCGGACGAATACAATCCGGTATGAAACGTCAGAATGATATGATGCATAGCAAGGTGATATCTTCAGCACCGACAAAGCAAAAAAACACACAATCATATTCTGTGGGAATGAGAGTAAGGCATAAAACCTTTGGTGACGGAATTATTTTAAATACAAAAAGCATGGCATCCGACACACTCCTTGAAATAGCATTTGACAATGTGGGAACCAAAAAGCTAATGGCTAATTATACAAATCTAATAATATTATAAATTTAGGAGTGTTGAAATGCCGGCTGTATTATCACATTACCTTTTAGCGGAACGGGTTTTCAAGAAAATATCATCCGAAGTATCCGGACTGAACCGCAATATATTTTTATGGGGAGCAAACGGACCCGATATATTTTTCTCTCACAGACTTATGCCGTGGCAAATGCAGAGAAGTCTTTCAAAAGTTTCACATATAATGCACGGAACAAGTGCAGAAATAATACTGAATTACCTTTATGAATACTCTGCGGCAAAAGAGGATTATTTGGCAATGAGCTATGCCTTTGGCTTTGTTACACATTATGCATATGATTCCTCGGCTCATCCGTATATAGTTAATTATGCCGAAAAGATGTCGGAGGGTAAAACAGTAAGTGATGTCATTTCATCAAATAGGCTTGCACAAATTACATCAAAAATAAAGCTAAGCTCCGTTTACCACAATAAATTAGAGGGTGAACTTGACACAATACTGCTTATGCACGAAAGAAAAATGCCCGCATATAAATTCAGTCTTGAAAGCACATCACCGAAGGATAAGCGGGCTTATCATAAGGTTGCCGAGGTTATTTCCTCGTATCTTATTGCTTCCGATACTGTTCCGGATATTAACAAATACGAAATAATACGTTCAATGATAGACTGGAGAACAGCATTATGTGTACTTAATGATAGGCTGTCATTAAAGAAAAATTCCGTCAAAATACTTGAAAGTCTTTTCGGACTTCCGCCTGTTATATCTGTATTTTTCAGAAATATTAAAATAGATTTATCTGCGGATCCTGCCAATCTACATCATCAATCATGGGTTTCCCCGGTTGACGACTGCATACACAACGAAAGCTTTTTTGATTTAACAGATATTGCCGAGGAGAAATCTATTTATCTTATAAAAAAGCTCCGGAGCGGTGAAACACTGACAAGGGAGGACTGTAACGCACCATTTTCGGGATATTCGGAAAACAGGTGAAAGCCCTGCAGAATTATACAACCACAGTTTTCCTTTAGTAGCAGGATATTTAAAAGCAACAGAGGCAAATCCCTCCTTTATCGGAGATTTTATGTGTGAAATTTCATTGTCAAATAAAGATATTTACTATGTTTACCAAAAGGGAATTTTTCGGAAGCTTACAAATATCATACCCCGGTCAACATCAGTTTCGGTTCAGAAAGCAATTTAGTCGGGTAATGCAGCTAAGCTGAGATTGGTTATATAAAATTTGTTGCTTACATCGGCAAGCTCATTCGATACCGCCGGAGAAAACTTTTATTATGGTTTCATGCTCGGATTATGTGACCTGCTCAATGACTTTTATGTTACATCAAACAGGGAATCCAGGAATGGGAGATATGACATTCAGCTAAAACCGATCAAAGATAATTTTCCCGGAATTTTAATTGAATTAAAAGCTGTCCGAAGCTGTCTTACAGCAAATTATTGATAAAAAATACGATACCCAAATGAAAGCAGAGAGTATCGGAACAATATACAAACACAGAGTGACATTCTGCGGAAAAAATGTAGAGGTAACAACAGAATAAATAAAAAGTGGCGGTCATACTAAGTAACGATAAGACTTAATGTGACAGCCACTATTTTTAATTAATACCGGGATTAAACAGCCTACTTTATTTTCAGCTTTTTCTTTTTATTAAAATAAATTGCGGTAAGTATCCCCGCTGCTGCAAGCGTAAGCGTAAACGAACAGCATAGGGCAATAACCACTCTCATAACATCGGGCTTTTCGGTTATCTTCAACTTTTCATAGCTATAAATGACATATATCGGTATTTCGGTATATGAACCGTCTGCATTTGAAGTAGCACTCACAAACTTCATATTCTCAAACTGTTCTCTCTCGGTTTTATATTCGCTTCCCTCTCTGCCGTTAAGCACAGAGGAAGCAAGAACCTTTCCGTCGCCATCGAGATAAATGACATTTACTTCTCCTTTATGATCAACTCTACCATTTTCTATCCATACCTCACGACCAACGGAGTATTCGTTTGGATCGGTATTCTTACCCTCTGAATCGCTGAATCTTGCTTTCAGACCGTTCACATTGCCCTTATCCTTAACAGTAATGCTGTACCAGCCCTTTCCAAGCTCACTATCGGGTGTCATCTTATTTCCGGGTACCTTATCGGTATAAGCCTCTTCCCCGTCCTCAGTCTGCTTATAAACATACACACTAACTCCGTTTCTGTCGGAATCATCAAAATAATGGATTACAAGATCCTCTGTACCGAGACTTTCGTAATAATAGGTAACCGTAATATCCTCCTGATGTGCTGTTCCAAAGGAGTTTTCGGGGAACTTATCTATTCTGAGCCTCATACCGTCTATAACCTTTATCGGTGCATTATACTCGCTTCCCTCTCGCACACTCTGAACTGAACTCAAGGCTGCCTCCTTATCCGCCTCTTGGAGGAACTCGCTTCCCTCCTGCATATAGTTGACAGTAAGCTTTACAATTTTCCCGTTAAATTTATTGTAATTATATGTGACAGTCTTAGGTGTGTTCGTGAAATGTCCCGTCTCCTCGCCGTTGACACCTATAAAATCATATTCCACATCATAAAACTCACTTCTTGTTACAGTATAGCCGTCCCCCTCTTCTCCCTTCAAAACCTGCTTTTTTATAACCTCTCCACTTTCGCTGTCCTTATACTCAACCGTAACCTTACACTTATCTGATTTCAGTGCAAGCTTATCAAAGCTTTCCTTATCAACAAGTATCAGAGCAGATTTCGGCTCAACAGTAATTTTATTTCCCTCAATAGTACCGATACCGTCAAGTCCTGCCTGTGCCTTATCCGCAACGATCTCCCATTTCTTCGGAAGTGTGGAATTTCCGCTTTGCTTAAGAGTAACCTCGGTCCTTTCATCATTTGCATTGAACAGTACGGCAGCATAGCTCCATTCACTGCCATTTGTCAATGTGTTTTCAAGCGTATATGCCACAACGCCGTTATCTGTATCAGAAAAGGCAATTTTCTTTGCCGATTCCGTTGTTGCATCCCTGAACGGCTTGAAATTCTTTCTGATTTCAATAAGTCCCTGATAATACGAATCAAGGTCAGCATACTTAATAAGATTATTCCAATCAAGCTGATTTATTTTATCGGAGGAAATATAGCTGTTTTCATCGCCAAGCTTTGTCCTTGCAAATTCCTCTCCTGCCTGCATGAATATTGTACCCTGGGATGTCATCAATATAGCAGCGGCAAGCTTATTCATATCAACAATAGACTCATCACGCTGATCATAGCTCTCGTCATTTTTTGTAGACAAAATCAGCTTATCATAAAGTGTATAATTATCATGTGCAGACACATAGGTAACGGACTGCGAAGGCTGCTTCAAAAATGCGGTTACATCTACCGTATTTGCGGCAATGCTGTTTTTAAGCGTTTGCGTTCCGCTGCCGTTCTGAACAAATCCGGGTTCCCGGGCATTGAACACATGACCCTTCACAGAATCGCGGAAAGTATCATTGAATATACCTATTCTGTCATTGAGTAGCTTGGCATTATCCTTAACGGCGGTCTTTTCATTTGTAGCAAGATTAGATGCCGTCCACGGCTCACCATAAATTATTATCTTATTGCCGTTCTTGACATTCTTATCAAGTGCCTCACGAATAAGATTCATTGTTTCCACATCATGCACACCCATAAGGTCAAAACGGAAACCATCTATATGATACTCATTCGTCCAGTACAGAATAGAATCAATCATATATTTTCTGAACATAAGATGTTCACTTGCTGTTTCATTACCGCAGCCGGAACCGTCCGAGAAAGATCCGTCCTCATTAAGGCGGTAGTAATATCCGGGGACGGTATTTTCAAAGCAGCTTCCCTTTGCCGTATACGTGTGATTATATACAACATCCATAATTACGCCTATTCCGGCATCATGCAGTGCTTTTATCATCTGCTTAAATTCTTTTATACGCACATTTCCGTCATAGGGATTTGTCGAATACGAACCCTCGGGTACATTATAATTTTTAGGATCATATCCCCAGTTAAATTCCTCGGAATCATTACTTGTTTCATCCACCGTTGCATAGTCAAACACGGGCATAAGCTGAACGTGTGTAACACCCAATTTTTTCAGATAATCTACACAGGTAGAAACATCACCCTTATCGCCGACAGTGGTACCCTTTTCGGTAAAGGCAAGATATTTTCCCTTATATTTGAGGGAAACACCTGAGATTTCACTCTTTGAAAAATCACGGACATGAACCTCCCACACGATAGCGTCCGTGGGATCATCGCACAGTACATGATTATCCTTATCCCAACCATCAGGATCTGTAGAATCGAGGTCAACAATCATACTCCTGTTTCCGTTCACACCCACAGCCTTGGAATAGACATCGGCAGTTTCCGTTGTAACTCCATCGTTTGTTATAAGGTATGTATAATAGAGATTTTTCTTATCTCCCTTAATGGTAAGACTCCACACGCCGTTTTTTCCCTTTTTCATGGCGGTAGTGGAAATATCCTGTGCTCCTTCTTCCTCCGAACTACCTGTTGCATAAAGCTTCACGGCAACTCTTTCCGCTGTGGGAGCCCATACCTTAAAGGTAGTCTCGGATTTTTTATAAACTGCTCCGAGATCATTCCCGTCATATGCCTGCTTATCAAGCTCATGGGCATATACAACCTCATTTTTTTCGTTTTTTTCTGCGCCAACATACATTGCACTTCCCCCTAATAATGTTGTGATTGCGAGCATCAAGCTGCAAACCTTTTTAAATACCGGCAATCCTATCCCTCCGTATTAATATTGTCCCTGCGGATCAACTTTTATTTTTCTTTATCTTCATTTTCATAGGTATCTTAAATTTATTTTTATCGGACTTAATTTTGCGTCTTCTCGGCATAAACCTCTGTGGTTTAGCCAAATATTTCTCATGCGGTATTCTTTTTGACCTCAGACTTGTAAATATAAATCTTCTGACAAGCGTATATATTACACACATGGTAGGTCCACTTATAAGCAGTCCTATGATACCGAAAAAATTACTGAAAAGTATAATAGCGGAAACGAGCAAAATTGGTGGAAGTCCCATATTATTCCCCACAACTCTCGGGAATATGAAATTTCCCTCAATCTGTTGCAGACATATCATAAATACAACGAACCAGATTGCCTGCATAGGATCAAC
>CANRAN010000034.1 GCA_947628595.1 uncultured Clostridia bacterium
TTATTTCCCTTTGCCCATTGCTCATACCAATCGTCATCATCCTCATTCTGATCGGTAGGTTCGGTACTCCAATTATACTTTTGCTCCGATTTCTTCCTTCTTTCCTCTGCACGCCTCTTCTGTTCTTCCTTCATACGCTTAGCTTCTGCTTCTGCTTCAGCACGGGCAGCTTCCTTTTCTGCCTCGCTTTCCTCATCCTTTTCAAGCTCAGCCTGTCTTTCTGCCTCAGCCTCTGCATCTATCTGTGCCCATATATCAGCCGCCGATGACTCAAACACATCTTCCTCAGTGCTTTCCTGGGCTGCCTCTTCCGCAGCCTTTTCAGCCTCATTAACAGCTTCCTTAATTTCATCATCACTGAACAATGCCCTCGCAAACTCCTTCGGGTCAAACGGCTGCAAATCATCGATCTGCTCGCCTACTCCGATATATTTTACAGGAACATCAAGCTCCTCCCTTATTGCAAGAACAACGCCACCCTTTGCTGTTCCGTCCAGCTTTGTCAGAACTATACCCGTAATTCCTGCGGCATTTTTAAATTCCTTTGTCTGATTAACAGCATTTTGTCCTGTTGTGGCATCAAGTACAAGCAATACCTCCTTAGCTGAATCGGGTAACTCCCTGTCTATAATCCTGTTGATTTTCGCAAGCTCATCCATGAGATTTTTCTTATTATGAAGTCTGCCCGCTGTATCAGCTATAATTATATCACTCCCCCTTGCCTTTGCCGAGGATATTGCGTCGAAAACAACAGCAGCCGGATCCGATCCCTCATTCTGCTTTATAATATCCGCTCCGCTTCTTTCAGCCCATATTATAAGCTGGTCTATTGCAGCAGCACGGAATGTATCGGCAGCGGCAAGCGTAACCCTCTTCCCATCGCGAACAAATCTTGCGGCAAGCTTGCCTATTGTTGTTGTCTTTCCCACACCGTTTACACCTATTACAAGTATTATTGACGGCTTTGTACTTATATCAATCGTATTTCCGCCCTCAAGCATTCCCGTTATTACATCCTCAAGAAGTCTGCGTATTTCTGTCGGATCGGTTATTCCCTCATTCTTTACACGCTTTTTCAGCTCCTCACAAATTTTTTCTGCGGTGTACATACCGACATCACCCATTACAAGAAGCTCCTCAAGCTCCTCAAAAAGTTCATCATCAATTTTCGTAAAGGATTTCAATAGCTTATCAATCCTGCCAAAGAGTGCGTCACGGGTTTTCTTGAGTCCGTTTTTAATCTTATCAAACAATCCCATAATAAATTCCTCCAATCCTATCCCTCTGCGTACAAAGGAAAATATGCGATATTCTATGCTTTCATTCCAAGCTTTTGCTCTATCTCGCTTGCCTTTAGCTCCAATAGCTTCGATATGCCCTGATCCTGCATTGTGACACCATAAAGAACATCAGCTTCTTCCATTGTTCCCCGTCTGTGTGTAATGCAGATAAACTGAGTTTTATCATTCATCCTGCGGAGATATTCTGCAAAACGATATACATTTACATCATCAAGCGCCGCCTCTATTTCGTCCATTACACAGAACGGTGAAGGTCTTACCTTCATTATTGCAAAATAAAGCGCTATTGCGACAAGTGCTTTCTCCCCTCCCGAAAGTAATTCTATATGCGATACTATTTTTCCCGGCGGCTCAACGGATATTTCTATTCCTGTTGTGAGAACATTTTCGGGATCGGAAAGCGAAAGCGATGCCTTTCCTCCGCCGAAAAGCTCAACAAAAGTTTCAGAAAAATTCCTATTTATCTGATTAAATCGGTCTATAAATATTTCTCTCATCTGCTTTGTCAGGTCATTTATAAGGTGGAGCAGCTCATTCCTTGATTTTTCCACATCGCCCGTCTGAACGCTTAAAAATTCATAACGCTCGCTCACTTCCTTATATTCTTCTATTGCAGAAACATTAACAGTACCGAGTGCCTTAATCTTTTGTTTAAGCTCGTTAAGTCTTCGCTGGGCCTTTGTCGGGTCATCTATATTCGCAGCATTTTCCTCTGCCTCACGCTTTGTAAGATTATATTCCTCCCAAAGCTTATTTACCGTATCATCATATTGCTTTTGCAGATTTACCCGTCTTTCCTCAAGTCTCGCAATTTCACCGCTCACTGTTTCTCTTTCGGTTTGCTTTTCACGTTCCTTTTGTCTGAGCTGTGCGGATTTCTGTTCAAGCATTAGCTTTTCGGCTGTAAAAGACTCAATTTCGCTTTTCTTATCTGAAGCAATTTTTTTAAGCTCATCGGCTTCCCTTTCAAGAGTGTCAATTCTTCCACGCAGTTCCTCATTATTTTTATTGAGTGCCTCAATTTCAGCCTCGTCGGAAATTATCCTTTGCTCGGCTGAATCTTTTCTCAAAAGTGCATTTTCTATTTCTGATTTTGCAGCCGCTATATCCTTTTCGGTTGTAAGTATTCCAAGCTTGATTTGCTGCAGCTTTTCGCTCAGTTCCTCTCTCTTTCTCACAATCTCATCCTTAGAGCCTGTAAGTGAGCTTGCCCTCTGCTCATTTTCGGAAATTTCCTTTTGATAATTGTCGAGTTCATTTCTTGCCCTTTTCATTGCAACCGTAAGCTCGTCCATTTTCAAAGCAGAGGCTTCTTTTTCCTTGTTAGCCTCATCAAGGGCTGTTTTTGTAGAGTCAAGCTCAGTTTGCCTGCTGCGTATCTCAGCCTCAAGCTTTACTTTATCCCCCTGACAAACGGAAAACTGTTCAGAAAGCGCACTTATCTCATTTTCAAGTTTTAGAATAGCTTCATCCTCACTTTTAAGCTGTGCAGAAAGCTCATCAGCCTGTTTGAGTGTCTGTGCGGACTGTTTTTTTAGCTTTTCTATTTCTCCCGTTCTTCCGAGAAGTCCCGCATTCTTCAAAAGAGAACCACCCGTAAGCGAACCTCCCGCATTTACAACCTGACCGTCAAGCGTAACGATACGGAAACGATATCCGTATTTTTTTGCAATTTCCACTGCTCTGTCAAGGTTATCCGCAACAACGGTTCTTCCAAGTAGACTGAGCAAGATACCCTTATAGCAATCCTCACAGTTACATAGCTCGGCAGCAATACCGACAAAACCTTCACACGTTTCAAGTCCGGTTTCGTTCAGTTCTCTGCCCTTTATTGAGGACATCGGCAAAAATGTGGCACGTCCTCCGTCATGCTGTTTGAGATATGCTATGGCCCTTTTTGCATCATTGTCATTTTCTGTAACAATATTCTGCATTGCCGCACCGAGTGCAATTTCTATTGCAGTATTATATTCAGATCGAGTCTTTATAACCCTTGATACAGGACCGCGTATTCCGTTGAGCGTTCCTTTTTTGGATTCACGCATGATCATCTTGACGCTGTGTGCAAATCCCTCAAGATTTCTTTCCAGATCCTCAAGCATTCTTGCCTTTCCCAAAATCTGCTGTGCAGACAGATACATCTTATCCGTTTTTTCCTTCAGACCGGCATATTCCGCACGCTTTACATTTATCTGCTGCTGTACAGCCTCCCTGTCCTTTGTAATGCTTGCGGCATTGCTTTCGCAATCCGATTTCATTTTCTCATAATCGGAAATTATATTTTGAAGTGTCGTTATTTGTGAATTTTTTGCCTTTATCGTATTTTCTAATGCCTCCATACGACCGGTAAGTTCATTTATTGATGATGAGGATGTCATATACTCTATTTTTGCATCAGACGCCTTGCCTGCAAGCTCTGCAAGTGCCGAATTTATACGGGCAATTTTATCTGCTGATGCACTCTCACCGGTTCTTAACTGCAAAAGCTCATCTGTATATTTCCTCTCCTCATTCCTCTGTCCGGATAATATGTCCCCAAGTTCCTCTGTTTTCCTATTTCTTTCATCAATTTCAGTTTTAAGCTCTTCACCTGACTTTGAAAGCTCTTCTATATCATTCCGTATCCTTTCCGCTGTTTCCTCATTATGTCTGATATCGTTTTTCAGAACATTAGCCTCCGAACGCTTTTCCGAGGATTGCTCCTCCCTTTCCGATACAGACTGCCTCAGTTGCTCTATTTTGGCTGTAAGGCTGTTCTGACTGTTATAGCTTTCCTCAATTTCCTTTGCTATTGCCTCTATTGCACTCTCGGCATCATTATACTGAGAATTTGCAACAGTCAGCTTATCCTCCTGCTCTCTCACCGCTGCTGCGGATTTATCAAGCGTGCGAAGCCAAAGAGCTATTTCAAGTCCGCGCTTTTCCTCATCATACGTAATGAATGCTTTTGCCTTTTCGGATTGAATCCTAAGCGGCTCAACTCTGCCTTCAAGCTCCGAAAGAATATCCCTCAGACGGACAAGGTTTTCCTCCGTCTTGGAAAGTCTTCTTTCCGCCTCGGACTTTTTATAACGGAATTTTGAGATACCTGCCGCTTCCTCAAATATTTCTCTCCTGTCCTCACCCTTTGTAGCAACGACAGAATCAATCTTTCCCTGTCCTATCATTGAATATCCGTCACGACCGAGTCCGGTATCCATAAATAATTCATGTATATCCTGAAGCCTTACCGCTGTATTATTTATAAGATATTCACTGTTTCCCGAACGGTAATATCTCCTTGTTACGGCTACCTCATCACCGTCATATTGCAGCTGCCTGTCCTTATTTTCAAAGGAAAGAGTTACCTGTGCATAGCCTGTCTTTTTTCTTTGCTTTGTTCCGTTGAAAATAACGTCCTCCATTTTTGAACAGCGGAGTGTCTTTGCCGACTGCTCACCGAGTACCCAACGTATAGCATCACTTATATTACTCTTTCCGCTTCCGTTCGGACCTACTACTGCCGTGATTCCCTCGGTAAAATTAAGCTTTGTCTTATCCGGAAAGGTTTTAAAACCCTGTATTTCCAATGCCTTTAATCGCACTTTCTCACCTTATATCCTTAATTTTTATTTCATACCTGCCGAGCCTGCCGTCCTGTTTGACCATTGCGTTAATGCCTATATCGGCAAGCATTTTGATATTACTCCTCTTATTTCCTGTAAATTTTGATACGGAACCGGGATTGACAAAAAAATCTACTGTGCCGCCCGTAATTCCGCTTTTATTAAGAAGCATTATTGCCTCATTATACATTATCCTGCTTTCGCACAGCTCACGAAAAGAAGGGTGAAATACTCCCCCTGCCATTCCCTCACGAAGGCTCGGACTGTCATGTAAACCGAGACGGATAACCGGAATATTCCTTTCCTCAAAATAAATCAGCAGCTCCGCACAGAGTGAAACAGCAGCGTCAAGCTCCTGCGGATTATATGCTCCGCTCATATATAGATCATAAAGCTCCGTATTTTTCATAACAACAGTGGGATAAATACGCACGGTTGCCGGTTTCAGTTCCGCAAGCCTTTCGGCTGTTGCAATGTCAGTATCTCTGTCGCTGCCGTAAAGCCCTGTCATCATCTGCAAGCCAAGCTCAAAATTATATTCATGTATAAGACCGCACGCACGTATAACATCCTCCGAGGTATGCCCACGCTTATTCAGCATAAGCACCCTATCGTCCATGCTTTGTGCACCGAGTTCTATTGACGTAACGCCATGCTCCTTGAGAATATCAAGAATTTCCCTGTTAATCGCATCCGGGCGTGTCGAAAGTCTTATCCCGTAAAACTCGCCGTTTTTTACAAACGGTGAAGCCGCACCGAGAAGTTCAAGCATATAATCCCTGTCTATTGCAGTAAAGCTTCCGCCGAAAAAAGCTATTTCAGCTTTACGTGTTTTCTCTCCAAGGCTCTTCCGTGCGATTTCAATAGCTTCAAGCACATCACTTCCATGCGGCTGACAGCTTTGCCCTGTTATCCTTTTCTGATTGCAAAAAGTACATTGATGCTGACAACCGTTATGTGGAACAAATATTGCAACATTTGAATGTTTCAGAGTCCTTCACCTCAATATCCCATAAGCTTAAGAGCTTCTCTTGCGGCCTGCTGCTCTGCTTCCTTCTTACTTCTTCCGCCGCCTCTGCCTATTACATTATTATTAAGGTGTACCTCGACCGAAAAATGCTTATCATGGTCGGGACCCTCCTCTCCCACAAGTACATATTCAAGATGCTCCTCGGGATTTTTCTGAATTATCTCTTGTAGGGTAGTCTTATAATCCTTGAATGCCTTAGGCTTCTGATTTTTTATTTCAGGCTCAACGAAACGCAGAATGAATTTTCTCGCTTCTTCCATTCCTCCGTCAAGATAAATAGACGCAATTATCGCCTCAAAGGCATCTGCAAGAATGGATGGTCTTTCGTGACCCTTAAGATTTCTTTCACCCTTTGAAAGTCTTAGATAATCTCCGACTTTAAGTTCCGCCGAAAAGCGGCACAGACTTTTTTCGCATACAAGTGCCGCACGAAGCTTACTCAGTTCCCCCTCCGGGAGTTTCGGACAATTTCTGTAAATATAGTCCGATACAACTATACTCAGAACCGAATCCCCCAGAAATTCAAGACGTTCATTACTCTTTGCACCGTTCCTTGCCTCATTTGCATATGAGGAATGTGTAAGTGCATTTTCAAGATATGATATATTTTTATAAGTGTAGCCTATTGACTTTTCAAGCTCTTTCATTTCTTACTCCTCTTTTATTTTAATTTCAGCAATCTTCTTTTCCATTATTTCTATTGCACCCGAAGCCGCAAAATCCGCTGCTGCTCTTATAACGGCTGAAACCGCAACGGCATTGGCACTTCCGTGTGTTTTCAGTACGGGCTTTTTAACACCCATAACAACCGCTCCGCCGTATCTGTTATAATCAAAATATTTCTTCAGCTCGTTCATTTCTTTTTTAACAAGCAATGCTGCAAGCTTTGTACGTAAATTCTTATAGAAAACTCCCTTGATTTTTCCGAAAAGCTCCTTTGCGGCACCCTCGTACATTTTAGCTATTACATTTCCGGTGAATCCGTCCGCAACAACAACATCTGCAATGCCTGCGGGTATATCCCTTGCTTCTATATTTCCTATAAAATTAATATCGGTTTCCTTTAGCAGCTTGAATGCCTCATGCCTGAGAGCATCCCCCTTATGATCCTCTGTACCTACATTTGCAAGTCCTACTCTCGGATTTTTTACCCCAAGAATACTTTCCATATACACCGAACCCATTATTCCGTACTTTCTCAGTGTTTCTGCCATAACACTGACATAGGCTCCACCGTCTATTAGTATAAATGGTCCCTTCGATGTGGGCATTATCGGTGCAAACGCTATACGCTCAATACCGTTAATTTCCTTGACATACCTGTGTGAGCCTAAAACCAACGCACCGCTGTTTCCTGCACTTACAAATGCATCTGCCCCTCCGTCTGCCACAAGCCGCAGTCCCTCCGCCATGGAGCTGTTCTTTTTTCCCTTGAAAACCTCCCTCGGATCGTCCTCCATTGTTATGGCACATTCCGCATCGAACATTTCAAAGGATGAAATGTCAAGTCCGTTTTCATTTGCACATTTTTCTACTTCGATTTTATTTCCTACCATGGCAATCGTTATACCGGGATTTTCCTTTAACGAAAGAATACATCCCTTAATTACCTCCAGTGGTGCATTATCCCCGCCGAATGCATCAACCAATATTTTCATATAATCAACCTCTCAATAACAAAGCTCTTATAACCATATGTAATTATATATCTTCAAGTATTTTTTCCAAGCATTGAAGTGACCTCTCAGCATATTCCCCTGCTCTTTCCTTTTTATCCCTTATATGCCTTTCAAGCGGAGGAAGTATCCCCAAATTCGCACCCATTGGCTGAAAGTCCTTTGTCTGCGAATTTGATATGTAATCGCTCAAGGCACCTATCATAGTTTCCCTCGGAAGAATTAACGGTTTCATTTTCTTTATCCGTCTTACCGAATTTATCCCTGCAATAAGACCTGAAGAGGCGGACTCAATATATCCCTCAACACCTGTCATCTGCCCGGCAAAAAACATATCAGGATTAGCTTTCATTGAAAAATCCGCATTCAGTATCCTCGGGGAATCCAGAAATGTATTTCTGTGCATTACACCATACCGGACATACTCTGCATTTTTGAGTGCAGGTATCATACCGAAAACCCTTTTCTGCTCGGGAAATTTAAGATTTGTCTGAAATCCAACAAGATTATACATACTTTTCTCCGAATTTTCCGTTCTGAGCTGAAGCACAGCCCACGGTCTATGCCCTGTCCTCGGATCACGCAAACCCACAGGCTTCATAGGTCCGAAACGCAATGTATCAAGTCCCCTTTGTGCAAGTATCTCAACAGGCATACAGCCCTCGTAAACTTTTGGGTTCATAACATCAACATCATGCCTCGGCGCCCTTTCAGCAGAAACCAATGCCGCATGGAAATCCTCGTATTCTTCCTTATTCAACGGACAGTTTATATATGCGTCATCCTCTCCTCTGTCATATCGTGATGCTGTGAATGCATTATCCATATCTATGCTTTCCGCAGTTATAATCGGTGCTGCCGCATCAAAAAAGTTAAGTTCCCCTCCGCACAATGCATTAATTTTCTCCGCAAGTGCATCACTTGTAAGCGGTCCCGTTGCAACAACCGTTACAGTATCCTCCGGAAGCTCTGTAATTTCACATTCTGTAACCTCAATCAACGGATGTTTTTTAATTTTCTCCGTAACCCCCTTTGAAAATCTATCTCTGTCAACTGCAAGCGCACCACCGGCAGGAACAGAACAGCTATCCGCAACACTCATCAGAAGTGAACCAAGCATCCGCATTTCGTGTTTCAAAAGACCCGCGGCACTTTCAAGTCTTGAAGCCTTTAGTGAATTTGAACATATAAGCTCACAGAAATTATCACTTTTATGCGCAGGAGTCTTTTTATGAGGTTTCATTTCACACAGTCTTACCCTAACTCCTCTTTCTGCTATCTGCCATGCCGCCTCGCAGCCTGCAAGACCTGCACCAAGAACATTTATATACATTTTGACACCTCAGATATCATACCAAAAATATACTCTTTATAATTTTAGCACAATTTACCGATAATATCAATAAGTAAAAATCATATCAAATACATTGCCAAGACACATATTGTATAGGGAATTTAACCGAAGTAATTGACATACAGTTTTTTTTTTGATACAATTTATATATATTTCAAAAAAGGGTGATTGTCATGGGCATAAAAATCAGGATTCTTTCCTTGTTTTGTATGATTTCACTTTCAGCCTTGTTTATTTCAACCGATAACTGCAAAATTTTTGATACAGGAGGATATAGCCAAATAAATGGGTCTTGTCTGTACAGCGGCGATTTTACAGAAGTATCCGTAACCGCAGCCGATTCTGAATATCCTCTTGATCTAAGCTATACACCCCAATATGATAACAGTACGCAATACAATAACAGATTTCATTACTTAAACACTGAAAATGTTATAATTCTTAGAAACAATGTAACAGTCGCTCCTGTGGAAGTGTACGCATATCCCTATTACAATAACTGCGACAGACTGTTTGTGCACTGCAGGATCTACAATGGTTATGATTACGAAATTTCCGATATAAATGTAGACTGGATGGACATATATATCGGGGAGTCTCAAATTTTCTATAAATCAAATATTTCCTGTAAAGGGCTTACAATAGGACCCCATGAATGTGCCATATACACCTTTACCTTTGACGATACCCCTGTGTACTACACGATGGATCTGAGCGATATGCAGTTTGAAATCTACGCTCATGCGTATGTCAATAAACCCACTGATACACCGGATGAGGAATCCGTAATGCTTAATCACCTTACTCCGGATCCGTATTGCACTTATAGTAGCAACTATCACAACAATTACGAAAATATGGTGGATATCTATATTGAAAAGGCATATTATAAGGGAGACAGGCTCGTTCTTTATTGTAATATATATAACGGTTATAATTATCCCATACAGAGTATTCGCATGAACTGGGCTAATCTGTATTCAAACGGCAGACTTATTGCACAGGGGAATATCGGAACGATTTATAAAGAAGGTTTAAAATCAAAGGAAAAAGTAAGCTGTAAGATTGAATTTGATTATAATTTACTTATTCAGTATAATTCAGAACTGATTGATCCTTATTTGCGTTATTATTATTCATATAGTTATAAATAAAGCTACACAAACAGAAGAGGGCATATCCCCTCGATACGCCCTCTGATTACAAGAAAGAAATAAACTGTCCACTCCAAAAACGGGGTACATCCGCATTAGCTTTCCCCTTCGATAGTCATATTATATTATCGAATAAAGAACAGGAAATGGATTAAAAGTAAACAATCTGTTAATAAAAACATACCGGAAAATGTCTGTATGTAAGATATATCCTAAAAAAATATGTACTCCGTAATTTTTTTACTAATTTTGCACATTCACTGTTTGTAATTGGAACTAAATATTTTAAAAAGAAAGGACGTTTTATCTTGGAATTTATTACACAAAATATCA
>CANRAN010000035.1 GCA_947628595.1 uncultured Clostridia bacterium
TCCGACAGAAACGGTATGTATATTGAAATTACCGTTAAAAGAGAGGCTTCACCTCAGATAGTTCTTAATAATCTGTTCAAGTATTCGCAGCTTCAGGTTACATTCGGAATTATTATGCTTGCAATAGTAAACGGTGTTCCGAAGGTTCTTAACCTCAAGGATATTATACAAAATTATATTGATTTTCAGGTTGAGATTATCACAAGAAGAACAGTATATGATCTGAAAAAGGCGGAAGAAAGGGCTCATATACTTGAAGGTCTTAAAATTGCAATAGATTTTATTGATGAGGTTATAAAGATAATACGTTCCTCAAAGGATACACCCACAGCAAAGCAAAGACTTTCCGAACGTTTCGGACTTGATGATGTGCAGACTCAGGCAATAGTTGATATGAGATTAAGACAGCTTTCAGGTCTGGAAAGAGAAAAAATTGAAGAAGAGCTTCGGGTACTTCTTGAAAAAATTGACTATTACAAGAAAATACTCGAGGACGGAGAAATGTTGCTTGGTATTATAAAAACCGAGCTTGGGGAAATCAAGAAGAAATATAATGATGAACGCCGGACAGAGATAGCAGCTGTAAGCGGTGAGGTTGATATTGAGGATCTTATCCCGTATGAGGATTGTGTTCTTACAATGACTAACCTCGGTTATGTAAAAAGACAGAAAATTGATACATACCACACACAACGCAGGGGCGGCAGAGGTATAAGCGGAATGAACAGACGTGATGAGGATGTCGCAACGGATATGTTTGTCATAGGAACACATGACCATGTATTGTTCTTTACAAATATGGGAAAAGTTTACAGGCTTAAATGCTATGAAATTCCCGAAGGCTCAAGAACATCAAAGGGAATGAATATCAATAACCTGCTTCCTCTGAGCAGCGAGGAAAAGGTTACATCAATGATAAGAATACCCGAAAACGGCGATGAGGATAAATACCTTGTAATGATAACAAAAAAGGGTATTATAAAAAGAACCGCTACAAAGGAATTTTACAGTAATCGAAAGGGCGGACTTATTGCTATTGACCTTGACGAGGATGACGAGCTTGTATGGGTACGTCTTACGGACGGACAGAGCGAATTGCTTGTTGCAACAAGAAACGGTATGGCAATACGCTTCAAGGAAACAGATGTGAGGGCAATGGGCAGAGGGGCCAGAGGTGTTAAGGCAATAACTCTGAGAGGTGATGACAGTGTTATAGGTATGTCAATTCTGAGAGAAAGTGCTCTTATCCTAACGGTTTCCGAAACCGGATATGGCAGACTTTCAGAAATTGAGGATTACCGTATTCAGTCAAGAGGCGGATTTGGTCTTACCAATTATCACACAGAAAAATTCGGTAAGGTTGCCGCAATAAAGGCTGTTGATCTCGACGATGATATTATAATAATTTCCGATAGCGGTGTCATTATAAGAATTGAGGCATCCTCTGTCAGAATATGTGCAAGACCATCGAAGGGTGTTATCGTTATGAAAACAGGTGACGGAAGTAAGGTTGCTACTATTGCAAGAGCACCGCATGAGGAGAGTGACGAGATATCCGAGGGAGCGGAGAAATCTGATATTTCCGGGGAAATAGTTAATACGGAAGATGAAAAAGGAGAAAATGAAGCTTCCGGGGAAAATAAGGAATAATATTTTTAATGAAAACAGAATATGGGTCAGTTCGTGACCATCCTGACCATAAACAAAACTACGGAGAAGTACCGCCGCTGCAAATATCCCTTTTGTGGATATAAGCAGTGGTGGGTATGTTACTATTTTTATAGGACGCCGTATGGTGTCCTTTTTTGTTAGGATCAAAATATTTTTGTTTATTTGCCAGGATTGGATTCAAAAATTTATAACAAAAAGGTGATTATTTATTATGAACAGGTACAGTACTATTGAAAAGAAAAATCCCAGAGAAATTGTACTTCTGAGAGGAAGCGGGTGTAAATGGAAAAAATGTATTTATTGTGATTATCACTTAGATTTATGTAAGGATGAAGAAGAAAATTTCCGGCTTAACAGTGAGGTACTTCAGAATGTTAGGGGTACATATAAAAGGCTTGAGGTTATAAATTCGGGCAGCTTTACGGAGCTTGACAAAAAAACATATGATCTTATAGAAGATATTTGTCTTGATAGGGGAATAAAAACGCTGTATTTTGAAAGCCATTATATGTATAAGGATAAATCAATTGCCGCAAAAAAGTATTTTTTTGAAAAGGGTATAACTCTGAAAATAAAGACGGGGGTTGAAACCTTTGACGAGGAATATAGGGAAAGATATCTGCATAAGGGATTTGGCTTTGTCGGTGTTGATAAAATATCTGAATTTGCGGATGAAATATGTTTGCTTTTCGGATTAAAGGGACAGACAGAGGAAAGCATGAAAAGGGATATTGAAACAGGTCTTGCAAATTTTGAAAGGATTTGTATCAACATCATGAATAAAAATTCCACACCTGTTTTGCCTGACAAAAAGGTAATAAATACATTTAAGGATAAAATTTTACCTATTTATCAAAATAGTGACAGGGTGGATATACTTATGGATAACCTTGAATTCGGAATAGGTACTAAAATACAGGAGGTTTTTTTAAAATGAATAATGTATTCGGAGCATATGCAAATGAAATCCTTCTAATATTATCGCTTGTTGTGATATTTGGCTCAGTCCTGCCGGCATACAAATTTTTCGGAAAATACGGGCTGTATGCTATGACAATTATAGCAACAATTACAGCAAATATTGAATGTCTCATAATGATAAGGGCTTTCGGTATGGAGCAGACACTGGGAAATGTTCTGTTTGCCGTTACGTTCCTTATAACAGATATCCTCAGCGAGAATGAGAGTAAAAAAGATGCAAACAGGGCAGTTATATTAGGAATATTTTCATCACTGTTTTTTGTTATCATTACCCAGAGCTGGATGTTGTATATCCCGTCTGAATCTGATTTTATTATGCCGTCCATAAAGGAGGTATTTTCAAATACACCGAGAATGATGTTTTCCTCATTGATTGTCTATGCTGTATCCCAATTTATGGATGTTCAGCTCTATCATGCATGGTGGAAGTTTACTGAAAAGCTAAGCGGAAATAAAAGAAAATTTCTATGGCTGAGGAATAACGGCTCTACCCTAATATCCCAAATTCTTAATACTGCATTGTTTACACTTCTTGCTTTTTTCGGAACTTATGATTTTCAGACACTTATAAGTATTATGCTGTCGAGCTATGTAATATTTGTGGTGACAAGCATTTGTGATACTCCTGTTGTTTATCTTGCGAGGAAAATCAGAGAATCAAGAAAATTAAAGGTTCAAAAGTAACATAACAGTAACATAAGGTTTATTATAATATTTATGGATCAACATAACTGTGCTGCTTTCAAAAATAATAAAGAAATTTATATTTGGAGTGGAGCATTATGAAAAAGGAAAAAGGGAAAAAATCAGATCTCCGTATTTCTATTAAGCAGCCGAAAAATTTTTCGGCTGCATTTTACAATGATTATGACGGACGGATTATTTTGAAGCAAGCTGACGAAACCTATCTCAAACTGTCCTGTTGCACAGAAAATGATATAGGGTCAGATATACGTAATATTTTTGAAAATGATGAGTATAGGAGGATAAAATATTATTTCGACAGTTATAAGGGACATAATTTTAGTTTAAAATTTGTAGAAAAATTTGCTAATTGCAGAGATTTATTGTGGGAAGTAAACGCTCTTGCTAATTATCCGCTGATAAAATTTGAAGGTCACCTTATAGATAAAGGTCAAAATCATATAATGGGTAAATTAACACCCAACAATAAAGAAGATAAAAATTATGGGATAATTATAGTAAGTAAAAATCATTCAGGATATTCTATTGAGTTTTGCAGCGATAATATTGCAGAAAAACTTCCAAGCGGATTTTTAGAAAAGCATATTGATACGGAAACAGTATATATTCCGGAACCGATAAAATTGTGTATTGACGAGAGAAGAGAAATAGAAGGTAATGATATATTTGGATTACCCGAAGGGAAAGAGGAATTTCTTCATATACACGCAAAGCCTATATGTAGAAATGATCAAAAGGCAGCGGTTGTTGAAATATGTCTTTCGGATTCGGGTAATAAAAATCAGGAATATGAAACAGAAACCGACGAGTTCCTCCAAAAAAATATCATAGGAAGTGGTATAATAAGCTGTGAAATGCAGAATAAGATGTTTTTTGAGGATATAAATATTTATCTTGCAAGGCTTATAAGAGAAGGAAAAATAAGCAAGGATGCATTAGTAAATGCACATCCGTTTCGCAGTGCAATTTCTGAAAAACTGTCAAGTTTCGGAAAATTTTCATTTTATAATGCTAAAAATGAAAAAATGGATTATATCATGGGTGCTATACCTGTGATAGAGTGTGGGGACGCTGTAAGGATATTTGTATTTGTTATATCAACCGGAAACAGAGATATTATTGACACGAGTATTTTAAATAAGCTTACTCCAAGGGAAGGAAATGTATTGAGGCTTGTTGCAGAAGGCTTTGACAACAAGCATATAAGTCAGGTATTAAATATAACTGAGGGTACGGCAAAAAGAGAATTATTTTGCTGCTACAAGAAGCTCGGCGTAAAAAATAAAATAGAAATAATAAGAAAGCTTTATCACCTTTAAATATCAACTTTTGTTATATTGAAAAATCAGTCGGGTTTATTGTATAATGTTAAGCAATAAAAATTATACAATCTGAGGAGAGATATAAATGTCATCGACCGGCTTGTTTATATACAAAAATAATGAGTATAATTATGAAATAATTAAAAGCACCGTATTTATTGAGGAATACGGAAATGCTTCAGTTTACGGGATAAGAGCTTATAATGATGATGGCAGTGAATATAACATTGTTGAGGATATTTCTGATGATTTTGATTCCGTAGAAAGATTATGCAGACTTATGTGCAGCGAAAATGTTTGTCCTATTCATTTGGTAAATATTGCAGAAGATTTTATAAATGATCCACACAGTATATAAAATATTGAATGCTCCGCAGAAATATAATCCTACGGAGCATTTATATTTGATTATACATTAAATCTGAAAAGAACGATATCTCCGTCTTTCATTACATAATCCTTACCCTCGGAACGTACAAGACCTTTTTCCTTTGCTGCTGCCATTGAGCCGCATTCCATAAGCTCATCATAAGAAACAACCTCAGCACGGATAAAGCCCCTTTCAAAATCGGTATGTATTTTTCCCGCAGCCTGGGGTGCTTTCGTTCCCTTTACTATCGTCCATGCCCTTACTTCCTGCTTACCGGCAGTCAGATAGGATATCAGCCCAAGAAGGTCATAGCACGCAGTTATAAGTCTATCAAGACCTGATTCCTCAAGTCCCATTTCAGAAAGAAACAGATCCTTTTCCTCATTCTCCATACCTGCTATTTCAGCTTCTATTTCGGCACATATCGGAAGAACTGCGGCATTCTCGGATTCCGCTATCTTCTTTACTATGTCATAGTACGGATTCCCGTCTGCCGAGCCGTTTTTGAAATCACTGTCGCTGAGGTTTGCAGCATATATTATTGGTTTATTTGTAAGCAGTGATACAGTGGAAAGCAATTCCGACTCCTCCGGTGTACATTCAACAGAACGAGCCGGTCTGCCCTCGTCAAGTGCCTCCTTTACCCTTTTAAAAAAGTCGAGATCAGCTTGATATTTCTTATCACCCTTTATAAGCTTTTGAGTTTTGTCAATTCTTCTGTCAAGTATTTCGATATCCGAAAGAATAAGCTCAACATTAATTGTATCAATATCTCTTTTCGGATCGATGCTTCCGTCTACATGAATTATATCATCATTTTCAAAGCAGCGTACAACATGAACGATTGCGTCAACCTCACGAATGTTTGAAAGAAATTTATTTCCGAGTCCTTCTCCCTTGGATGCACCCTTAACAAGACCCGCAATATCAACAAATTCGATAGTAGCAGGTGTATATTTTTCAGGCTCATACATCTTGGCAAGCTCGTCAAGCCTTTTGTCGGGAACGGCTACAACACCCACATTCGGTTCTATCGTACAGAACGGATAATTTGCAGACTGAGCTCCTGCATTTGTTATAGCATTGAAAAGTGTGCTTTTGCCGACATTCGGCAGACCTACGATTCCTAATTTCATAAATACGTTCCTTTCCTCGGGTTTATTTGTCTGTATTAGATAATAACATATTTTTTCATTTTATACAAGAGCCTCTATACTATTCTTACTATATCCGTAAAAAGACAATGAGCATTTTTGCTGAGCTTTTTGTTTATGTGAAGGCTTCCGAAATACCACTTTTTATAGCTTATATTATGCTCCAGCTCATCGAAAAAGGTTGAAAGGGGATTTACACGGCAGGTGCGGTTGACATGAGCCATATCTGTCAGTGACGGCTCGTGTGTTATAATATAGTCAACCTTTCTGTCTGCTTTATCAAGATTCTGAACGGCATACTGCATTTCTATCATAGACGGGAGCTCCTCTTTCCACCATGTTCCGTTTTCACGTCTAAGTTCCTTGTCTGTACTGTCGCCTCCGCCAAATGCAAAAAAGCTTTTCTCGTCTATGGTATATATTTCCCCGCGGAGAAGCTGATATAGATTTCCTCCTATTTTCCTTGCACGTCCTCCGAATATATCAACAACAGGGTAGGTTGAAAGAAGGGAATAATTTTCATGTGTACCTTCAACAAAGAGGATTTTATATTTTTTCTCACATATTTTTCTGAGTTTATCCTTTTCGCTTTTTGAATTATTCCATATAAAGCCGAAATCTCCGCAGATTATAAGGCAATCATTTTGGGTAAGCTTTTTAAGCTTTTTATTTTCAAACCGTTCATATTCCCCATGAGTATCCCCTGTAACAAATACCATAAACTCTGTCCCCTTAGCAAATTAATATAAATCCAAGAATATGAAAAAATCATACACGTACCTATCGGTTATTATTTTTCTATATAGCGGTTAAGCGTTATTATATATAGCTTGCAGTTGTTATTACTATATTTATTTTAATATTCAATCCAAATTTTAGCAGAATTGTATTTGTGTTTTATCCTAAAATAATGTAAAATATATATGGTTGTTTTTCAGACTGAGGTCATTCCGCCTACGGCTGGAAAATATAATTTTTCCACCAATATTAATTATATCACAGGAGTTGACATTTTTCTATGAAAAAAGCTATGACATTTTTAATTGCTGTCGTTGTTTTTTTGTCATCATTGATAATCATACCTCCGCAAAGTATAGATGCTGCCGAATTTAATCCGGATATAACGCTTCACTCAAAATCGGTTTATCTTGAAAATCTTGACACAGGGAATATTGTTTTCTCCAAGGAAGCCGATGCAAGAAGATTTCCGGCATCAACAACAAAAATCATGACATATATAATAACTGCGGAAAATATCAGTGATTTTGACAAAACCTATGTTACCGTGAAAGGTGAGATATTACATCTTCTTGACGGAACAGGAAGCTCGGTTGCAGGTCTTAGGGAAAATGAGAAGCTTAGTATATTTCAGCTTCTTAATTGTCTTATGATACCGTCGGGAAATGATGCGGCACTTATACTTGCTGATTATGTCGGCGGAGGGAATATATCAAAATTTGTAGATATGATGAATGCAAAGGCAAAGGAACTTGGCTGTACGGGAACGCATTTTGAAAATCCCCACGGTCTTAATGATCCAAATCATTATACTACTGTTGCGGATATGGCGAAGATAACTAAGTATGCTTTGACTCTCCCGAGGTTTGCGGAAATATCAAATACTGTAACGTCCGATTGTCTTGGTGATGACAGATATCTTGTTACCACCAATTATATGATAGACGAATACAGAGGCGGTGATTATTATTATCCATATGCTTCAGGAATAAAGACAGGCTCCACAGGAAACGATTCCGGATATTGTCTTGTTTCGACAGCATCCAAGAACGGATATACATACCTTTGTATTGCATACGGTGCACCATATGAGGATGAAAATGGAGAATATTATGATAACGGGGCAATGATTGATTCAGCAAATCTTTACGATTGGGCGTTTGACAATCTTTCGATCAAGACGATACTTGACAAGAACGAGCTTGTCAAGGAGATAAATATAAGTTATGCTTGGAATAAGGATAAAATTAGACTCACTCCTGCAAAGGGATATTCAACTATAATGCCTGACGATGTTTCCACTGAAAGTATTGACAGAATATTTGATATTCCGGATCACATAGACGCTCCTGTCAAGGAGGGAGATAAAATTGGCACGGTGACATTAAGCTATGCAAACCAAAAGCTCGCCACCATAGATCTTCTTGCAGGAGAATCTGTCGACCGCAGCGAGCTTCTCACAGCCGTTGACGGGATGAAAAGGATTGTAACCTCACAATGGTTTATTATTGTTGTCATTATTATTGCCATTTTAGTTTTGATATATTTCATAATCATAGCAATTTACAAACGAAACAAAAAGAATCAAAGACCGGTCAAAAAATACCGCAAGTTCTGATATCGGCGGCACCGTGCCGCCGCTGTCCGTTTGTTTATAGTGGCAGGGGTTTCGTTTTTGCAATTTGAAATGACATAACTATTATTTCTGTTTTAATAAATTTACAGTCGAACCATAATGCTAATGCTTTAAGTAAAAATTTATTTTTTTATAAAAACCTATTGACATATAGGTTTTTAGATGTTATAATCAATACATACCAAACAAATAGGTATTATATGGTTTAAGGAGATTGGTTTATGAAAATTCTGTTGAGAGAAATAAGACATAATTTTAGGAATGGACGAATGTGCTGTTGCAGCTGATGTATGATATATGTTTATTTTTAATTAATTGATTTAAAGGAGAGATCATTTATCATGAGTAACAAGAATTATAGATTTGAAACACTTCAGCTTCATGTAGGACAAGAACAGCCCGATCCGGCTACTGATTCAAGAGCAGTTCCGATTTATGCCACGACATCATACGTATTTCATAATTCCCAGCACGCTGCTGACCGCTTCGGTCTTAAGGATTCGGGAAATATATACGGCAGACTGACAAATTCTACGCAGGATGTATTTGAAAAGAGGATTGCCGCACTTGAGGGTGGTGTTGCCGGTCTTGCGGTTGCATCAGGTGCTGCCGCTATCACCTACACTATACAAGCACTTGCACAGGCAGGAGATCACATTGTTGCACAAAAAACAATATATGGAGGAAGCTATAATCTTCTTGCACATACGCTTCCGCAGTTTGGTATAAAAACTACCTTTGTTGACGCACATAATCTTGAGGAGCTTGAGGGTGCAATTAGGGATAATACAAAGGCTGTATATATAGAAACGCTTGGAAATCCTAACAGCGATATTCCCGATATTGATGCAATCTCGGAAATAGCACACAAACACGGACTCCCCGTTGTTGTTGATAATACCTTTGGAACACCGTACCTTATCCGTCCCATTGAGCACGGTGCGGACATTGTGGTACACTCGGCTACAAAGTTTATTGGCGGTCACGGTACGACCCTCGGCGGCATTATTGTTGACAGCGGCAAATTTGACTGGAAAGCAAGCGGAAAATATGCTCCTATTGCCGAGCCTAATCCGAGCTATCACGGAATTTCCTTTGCCGATGCTGTCGGTCCGGCTGCTTTTGTAACATATATCCGTGCAATACTTCTCAGAGATGAGGGTGCGACAATTTCTCCGTTTGCCGCTTTCCTGCTTCTTCAGGGAACGGAAACACTTTCTCTCAGATTGGAACGCCATGCTGAAAATACAAAAAGGGTTGTTGAGTATCTTTCCAAAAGTCCATATGTTGAAAAGGTTAATCACCCGTCTTTGCCCGATCACCCTGACCATGCACTTTATGAGAGATATTTCCCGAACGGCGGAGCAAGTATATTTACATTTGAAATTAAGGGCGGACAGTCTGAAGCACATAAATTTATCGACAGTCTTGAAATATTCTCGCTTCTTGCAAATGTAGCCGATGTTAAATCACTTGTTATACATCCGGCGACAACTACACACTCTCAACTTACCGATGAGGAACTTGAGGATCAGGGCATAAAGCAGAATACGATACGTCTTTCAATAGGTACGGAGCATATTGACGATATTAT
>CANRAN010000036.1 GCA_947628595.1 uncultured Clostridia bacterium
CATTTTTTGATTCCAGTCTTTCGGTGTTTTTCCTGCATTGAACAAGAAACGAGCAGGCGTTATCAATTCAACTTTATCTGCAACCATATATGAAGCATCCATAAAATCATTATAAACAGGCTTATCTGATGTTCCAAAAGTATCCTCCTGATACGGCGGATTTCCAATAACAAAATCAAATTTCATAGTATTACCTCTTTCCTTAAGTTTTTTAAAAAGTATTGATTTTTTACTTCGCCAGTTATATATAACACAATCAAAATCTTCTTCCGGTTCAATATCGTTTATTTCATCAAACATAGACAACTGAAAAAATTCTTCCTGTGGTATGCCAAATGGGACAGTATCAGAAAGTCCGTCCATTTGCCAGAAATTCCAGCATATTATATTTATTGCTTTTTGCAACTCGTCTTTAGTTGCCAATCTGTGCCATTGTGTTTCAACATAATCGCAAAAGGTGTTCAGAATATTAATCCTTGCAATCAGAAGATTATCCCCCTGAAATTCATATCCGTACACACTTTGTAATGCCCGGTATGCCCAAATAAGCCATTCCTTTTCATTTTCGGCATTTTCATTGATAACACGTAATTTGCGGTCAAGTATGCCAATACGTTTTTCTATGGGTATAACCTCTCCCGTTGAACTGTCATATCTGGATACAATATACGGAGCTTCTCCGCAGGTGATCTCCAGCCGCCGTGAATCAACATATTCTGTCCAGTGTCTGCCTGTTGGAAATGTAATTTTCTCTGTAATCGTTTCCCATACATGACCGCTCTGACTGTTGAAAACATCTTTTCTGGCAAACCATTCTTCGTCACAATGATTATTCATCATATTTACAACCCATGCCGGTGTAAATACCTCCGCTTTTTTTCTTGTACGTTCGCTCTGTTCAGCCGCTACTTTATATACTCTCGGCTGTATCTCGCATTGTGAAAAGCCGAGAAGTAAATCTTCTGTCATCTGTGAGGAGTTTGTATATCCGGCACCATAGCCCGTATAGCTCTCAGAAGCAAATATAATATTCTTTTTTGTCGTTTTATCCTGTAACAGGTATTTCAATAAACCATTGACAGGATAATCGTCTAATTTGATCAGTTCTTTCAAAAATATACCCCTAACTCAGAAAAATAAGTCACTTATTAAACAAATTATCTAATATACATTATACCATTGATTCTTTACAATATCAAAATTATTTTTAATATTATTTATTTTGTTTGTGTTGTATTATGCGTTTTTTTGCACACATTCAACAGATGTTCATTATTTGGTAAACTTGATATGCATATCATAAACCACATATAAAATTAAAAAATATGCAACCAATAAGAATAAAAAACGATATATTATATAGAGTGACTTTTAAAGGAGGAATCAGAAATGACCGACCAACAGATAGTAGAGATGTATTGGAACAGGAACGAAAATGCAATAAATGTAACAGCCGAAAAATACGGTACTTATTGCTACACTGTCACCTACGGTATTTTACACAACGAGGACGATGCTAAGGAAAGTGTGAACGATACCTATATGGAAGCATGGAATAAGATACCGCCCAACAAACCCAAAATACTTAAAATATTTCTCGGAAGGATAGCACGATGTATTTCTATTGACAGGTGGAGAAAGAAAAACGCTGAAAAACGAGGCGGTGGTGAATTGCCGGATGTCTTGGAAGAACTTTCGGAATGTACAGCAAAAAACGGAAATCCTATGGATGAAATAGAAAAAAAATTGTTGAACGAAACAATTGATTTATTTGTAAAGGGCTTGGGACACGCTGAACAAAAGGTATTTCTGTGTCGCTATTGGTATGCTGAATCAATCAGGGAAATTGCCGCACAATGCGGATTTTCGGAGAGCAAGGTGAAATCCATGTTGATGAGAACACGAAAAAAACTTCATAAACAGCTGGAAACGGAGGGATTGTTATGACAGTATTTGATTTGCTTGATAGCATTGGAAATGTGGACGATGAGCTGATTGAAAGGGTTAAGCAACCGAAAAAATCACATAAAAAAACTATTATTATTGGTTCTTTGGCAGCTTGTGCAGTGATAGCGTGTACTGGTATATTAATGACGCAAAATGTCCAAAGGAACATTGATATAATTGATAATACTTCCGATACAGGCAAAATAAGTTCCGGCATTTTATATTCGGATGTATCTGACGGGCAATGGGCTGGAAGTGAGAGCCCGGAAACAGCAAATAGTGAGTTTTCACAAGAAATCAGTTCAGATGACACGGGTACAAATATACAGGAGTCACAGGCAACAGGCGGTGCAAGCTCAGAAGCCCCGCATAATGAGGACTCCGCTGAAATTGAGGAGGCAAATATGCCGTTTGAGGTGTATTACGTGGTAAACAAAAATGTTGAACACAAAACATTAATGGCTGCTGCAAATCCAAAGGACGTATTTGAAATATGGAAAGGCGAAAACCATATTGGCAGTGAAGTTAAACTGGTCAATGTAAGGATTGAGGATAGCGGTAATACTACTGTTTCGGAATACAGTGGTATAGAGGTTGCTACGCATACATCGGGAGAACATACGGTCTATAACCTCACTGTAACAAAAAATCTCGAAAACTATTACAATACAGATAAAGACCTTCTACTTGAATCCCTTGAAAAAACGATGACCGGTATGTGTGAACAAAAGCCTGATGAGTATAAGCTGATACTTGAGGACGAAGAGCATGAAGAAGAGTCCGAGAGTAATTGGGTGGATCCTGACGATATACACTACAACGACCAAGGGGAAATACCCGAATGAAAGCAGTTCCTGAAAAATTAAAATATAAATTCAAACAATACTTTTCGCTTGTGTTGCCGCCAATTCTAACCCTGTCAGTATTTTTGTATATATTCAAAATTTATAATATGTATCCGTTCGGAAAAGGCAGTGTTGCATGGTGCGATATGAATCAACAGGGCATACCGCTTCTTATGAATTTTAAGGATATGCTGAGTGGAAAGGACAATTTGTTTTTCAGTATGCAGAATGCAGGAGGTATGAATTTCTGGGGCGTGTTTTGCTTTTTTCTGTCAAATCCGTTTTCGCTGCTTGCTGTACTTATTCAAAAGGAAGAAATTATATACTTTGTCAATATTTTGGTAATATTTAAATTGACACTATGTTCCTTTACGGCTGCCGTTTATTTTAAATGTCGGAAAATAAAAATAGGTAGCGGTATTGCCGTTTCTCTAAGCGTAATGTATGCCTTTTGCGGTTACGGTATGCTGTTCTATCAGAATATAATGTGGCTCGATGTGATGTATTTGTTTCCTATCCTTATGATCGGTTTGGAAAAGCTGATCAAGGAACGGAAGAACATATTATTTATTATTTCATTGTCCGCTATAATGGTAATGAATTTTTATCTGTGCTATATGGTGGTTGTTTTTATTTTGCTGTATATGGCTGTGTACTTTATTGATGAGCGATATTCAAAAGACCGGCGGGAAGTCTGCGTAAAATTTTTGTCCGGTTCAATTCTATCAGCACTGATAACAGCCGTGGTATGGTTGCCGAGTCTGATACAGGTTATGTTTTCGGGGCGGTTAGGTTCGGTGAACGAAAGTTTGCAGAATTCAAGCTTTTTATCGCAATATGAAACGGTATTACCTCTTTTGTTCTGCACAGGGTTTATCTTTGTTGTGTTCATATTACGTCTTTTAAGCGGAAAAAGAATGTCCAAGGAGCATAGAAGAAATCTGTTGTTGTTTTTACTGATGCTTATACCGTTCTTTATTGAGCCTGTCAATATTCTTTGGCATACAGGCAACTATATGTCATTTCCGGCAAGGTACGGCTTTATTACAATATTTATCGGTCTGATTTGCTGTGTAGATTTTCTGACAAATACAAGTGAAAAAGAAACAACTATAAAGCATAGATATCAATACATACTGATACTATTAGGCTTTGCCATTATCTACGGATATTATTATTATTCTAAAAGTCTGATTGACAAAAATTTTGATATGCTGACCAAATATACGGCTACCCTATGGGGCAATAAAGAGTCACTTGACGGACTGGTAAGCTTGTTTGTTTTAGCGGCAGGGTGTTATCTGGTTATATTATTGCTTTATTACAAGAGGCAGATAATCAAGCAGATTTTTGCGATAATGCTGATAGTTCTATGCTGTGTGGAGGGAATGAACAGTATAAGGCTCTATATGGTAAGCCCCGCTGTGAATAATCCGAAACGGACGACAGATTTTGCTTTGCTTTCAGAGATGAGCGACAAAATTAAGGATGATAGCTTTTACAGAGTTAAAACAGATTTCAAGTCGGCTGAATATAATATGACAGGGTCACTCGGCTATCCGTCTATCAGCCATTATACCTCCCTCACGGAACATGATTTTATGAAAATGCAGCGGCTCTTAGGCTACTCCACCGTGTGGATGAAATCCGGCAGCAACGGCGGCACAGAGCTGACAAATGCTCTTTACTGCATAAAGTATAACATCTCAGAAGATATGAAAAATAATACTGTTTACACAAACGGCAAGTATTTCATCAACACCTTGTCGGCGTACCTTGGGTTGGGTATTTTGTGCGATAATGATTTTTCTAATTGTACGGAATTTCCTGAAGGCTTGACAAGAGCCGAGATACAGCAGTATCTTTTTGAAAGGGTATTTGATACGGATAAAAAGCTGATTACGGAATACAACTATGACAAAAATCTGAGCATTGGGATTTCATATTCGGGTGACAAATATCATTTTTCAAATTCGTCAAAGGTTAAGTACGATATTTATGTATTAGGCAGACAAAGCATTTATGCCGATTGCTACGACAGATTTTCAAATTCTCTTTCAGAGGAATATTTTGATGCACTATCCATACAGGTAAACGGCAGAAATATCAAAGGCCAATATCCGGAAGCGGATAATAACGGTCTTTTAAATTTGGGCGAATTTGAAAACGAAAGGATAACTGTCGAGATTACATCGAATAAAGCAATAAGCTGTTACAGCTTCGGTGTTTTCGGTCTTGACATTGATCTGCTGTCTGAAACTATCGACAAAACAAATTGTGCCAATCTCCGGTATGACGGACACAGGATTATCGGTACGGTAAATACCGAAAGTAAAAAGACCTGTCTGTTATCCGTTCCATACAATGACGGGCTTATCGTAAAGATAAACGGCAATACTGTTCCCGTAAAAAGAGTTCTGTCTGATTTTACAGCATTTGAATTAACCAATGGTGAAAATCGGATAGAAGTATTTCTGATACCGGTAGGTTTTATATCAGGTGTTATCATAACAATCATAGGCATTATTTTGTTTACTATATATTTCATTCTTCAAGGAAAAATTCATACTCCGAAAAAATTGTCGGGTGCAATGGAGATATTGACAGGCTTTACGTCTATCTTGGCATTTATGTTGGTATATGTGTTTCCGATTTTCTTCGTAATAAATTAGATAACACATTGTACGTTGAATGATAAAGTGACTTTACCATGGGGAATGAGTCTTGAATTGTCAGATAGTATGAGTACCGATTATAAATTGCAATTCGTTCTACCAATTATGAAATATGGCAGAAAAATTTTGTTTCCTTGAATATGTTAAAAACAACATTAATAAATGGTTTATCTCTGAGTCCGGCACAACTGATTCAAACCAAAAACAGGCTGATAGTAAAAATTGGTTGATGAATCCTAAAAAGCTTTGGAATTTTATGGGGACAGCGGTACCAATGTGGGATTGAATGGATATTTTTGTTATGAAGCGAATGAACTAAAGTTATGGATAATTTGGAAAATGCAGAAAATTATTGAATCCAATATAATATTGTTATGATACGTTTTGGTGGGTCTTTTTTGCAAAAAATTATTATTAATTTATATACGCTTTGCATGGAAATTATGATATAATTAATCGTAGGAGATTAAACCGTTTAACGATTATATGCATAACTATAAAGGTGATAGTATATTCAGCGTTAAAGGGAACAAAATCCTTGGTAGTAAGCGCCCCGATTTTTACTACTATCTTACTACTAGCACTGCTGTGTTTGCCCTGAATAGCCGGTTGTTTTGTAGATTTAGTCCCCATTCTGTCAAATGGGCAGTAAAGGGGAAGAAACCTTATAGAATACTACATTTATTAAAAATTGAGAAAGGAAAAAAATTATGACATACCCCAGACCTTTATCGGAGAAAAGTATAAATAAACTGTTTGAGTCGTGGAAAACAGAAACGGTTGAGGTGTTACATCGTTATTATGAAGCATTTGCACTCCTCTATGGAAGTATTCAGCTTGCAGATGCATGGAAAATATTCAAGCAATTTGAACCCAAAATACACAAGAAACAGTTTATCGAATTTTCAACGATAGTTCGCAGAGAAAATGTTCCATACTATATTTTTGAAATTGACGAGATATATTGTGATGAACGGCGTTTAGAAACTGAACGTTATATTGTAAACAAGGAGATTATTTTAAGTGGTTATGGGAAATACAGATGGCTGTACACGATTGATGAAGAACAATGCGGAAAGCCGTATTATGCAGGGAATGACTTACTTGAGGTAGCAAAACACCGCTGGTATGATCAAAAAATTAAGCAATTCATAAATAACATGATGTTTACGCAAGGAGAAAATGCCGGAAAACGATTTAATGAAGCATATTTTCTTACAGAGTTGGAAAAATTTGATCTTGAATATTACAAGAGTGAAACTAAGAGGGCAGAAATTCGTAAACAGGCAGAGATACCTTTCTCCGAAAAACTTATGAAAAGGATAATTTATTATACCGAATTTACAAAAAGTAGTGTATCCAATATTATTGATTATCTTAAAGAAAACGATTATGTGTTTGAGTCAGATGAAAAAGTAAATGAATTTATCGAATTGCTGCAAGAGTTTAATAATAAGTCGCACCTCTGGAAAAACTGCGGAAATGCGCCTGAAGAATTGTTTGCTTTGTATGCATCGCAAATGCCGCAATCAATCAGCTTTGGTCCCGGAATACAAAAAGCCTTTGCCGATGGTACGATTGACCGTGAGGAGCTTATCCGTAAGATAAAGAAAATGGGTATTGATGTGATAGATTAAATAAACGGATAAATTGACGATAGGGGTTTAATTATTACAGTCAAGAGATAAATATTATGAGGTAAACACTGATTTAATTGCGAAAAAACAATTCTATATTAGAATAATGGGTTATAATAGGTTCAGACTATGCTATAATAAAGACACAAGCCAAAGGCATAGGGCGATTAATAATGAGCCAAATGATATTCAGCAATTATGAGTATAGTAATAGACCAAAAGAGAGGAATTTCCGAATGTGATGGAAAAAATAATTCCGTGGGATGAAATGTCATGTAATAGCAGATGTCGGAACGGGTTATGTTCACACCATTACAGCGACACCGGCGGATGTTCATGATATCATAGAAGCACATAAGTTGCTTCGGGAAGATGATGAGGTTGTTATTGCAATTCCGGTTATATTGGTCTTGAAAAGCGTGGTGAAATCGTAAACAATGAGTATTTCAGTAAAATTGATTCCCGTATAAAGTCTTGTCCGGGGTTGACAAATAGAATTTGTTATGCTACAATAACTACAATACCGATAGGTTTAATAATTCAAGAGAGTGGGTGTACTAATGAAAGTACAGTATTATAATATGCGATGTTGCTGTTTAAATCCTGCAAGGCGTAAATTATAACAAATTGAAATTTTGAAAGGGAGTATGTTGATATGAAAGTATATGAGCAAATTACAGATTTGATTGGTGGCACACCTCTCTTGAGGCTTACTGACTACGAAAAGGAAAATGCTCTTGAAGCCACAATCTTTGCTAAATTGGAATATTTCAACCCGGCAGGGAGTGTTAAAGACAGAATTGCAAAGGCAATGATAGAAGATGCTGAGGCGAAAGGTATTTTAAAGCCCGGCTCGGTTATTATAGAACCGACAAGTGGAAATACAGGTATCGGTCTTGCAGCGGTAGCGGCAGCAAGAGGATACAAAATCATACTTACCATGCCTGAAACTATGAGTATTGAGCGGCGTAATCTTTTGAAAGCATATGGTGCGGAGCTTGTTCTGACCGAGGGTGTAAAGGGGATGAAGGGTGCTATTTCCAAAGCACAGGAGTTAGCAGGGTCTATACCTGACAGTTTTATTCCGAGCCAGTTTACTAACCCTGCAAACCCGTCAATTCATCGTTCGACAACCGGACCCGAAATTTGGCAGGATACTGACGGTAAAGTGGATATCTTTGTTGCGGGAGTCGGAACCGGTGGTACGGTCACCGGTGTAGGAGAATATTTGAAGAGTAAGAATCCTAATGTAAAGATTGTTGCGGTAGAGCCGGCAGGTTCGCCCGTACTTTCCAAGGGTACGGCGGGACCGCACAAAATTCAGGGGATAGGGGCCGGTTTTGTACCGGATACATTGAATACCTCTGTTTATGATGAGATTATTTCAGTAGAAAATGAGGATGCTTTTAAAACAGGCAGAACGCTTGCTCGAAAGGAAGGATTGCTTGTCGGTATTTCTTCCGGTGCCGCTGTCTTTGCTGCCACTGTGCTTGCAAGACGAGCTGAAAATAAAGGAAAACTTATTGTTGCCCTCCTTCCTGATACCGGAGAAAGGTATCTTTCAACTCAGATGTTTTCTGAGTAATTGAATTGGTTCTGAAATGGCGGTATATTGTGGTAAATATATGAATACCATATTCAAAGCAGCCGAAAGAGTTATCAGTTCTTTCGGCTGCTTTGCCGGTGACGGTGTTCAGATACAGACAGTAGTCCTAAAGTTTACATTTCTATGAGAAACAAAATATTCCGGCTTGCAGACTGAAGCGGTATTTTTTATAGATAGAGGTGAGTTAGGATTTTTTGACAACTACATTACATATGCCCCCAAAATTTTATATATAGCTTGAATATGAACGTAATAGCAGTGCCGTCGGGTAAACGCAAATCAGGTTTATCCGACGGCATATTTTTAGTGCAAATAGGATGTACAGCTATATCTCGGCATATTTAATTATAATATCTTTGATATCCTTTCCATTATTTCTGAGTTGAAGCATATACTTTGCGGGGTTTGTTTTTCTGTCAATTCTCTCATACAGTGGTATAAGATATTTTTCTTCACCAAACCCTCTTTCCTCAAGACCATTATATGATAAATCCACTACCTTTCTTGTCAGGGCATATATATCATCGGAAGTAGCAAAGTCAGGTAAATTATTCCTTATTAGAAGCTTTCTTAGCTCGCCGGCATTATAGCCCTTATGATAAAGTATATGATCATTTCCCAAAAGTTCCGATAATTCTGACAATTTACCGACAAGTCCCAAATGAAATGCGGCTGTACACATACTGTCCTTTATCGGCTGGGTACATATGCTGCGAAATTCAGCCGTTCCCCTGAATGTAAGATCAATAAATTTGAATGTTCTTAGGTATCGGATGTCACTAAGCTGCGGTGAAAACTCCGCTGTTTTATATTCTCCGTTTTCATAATATTCACCTGTTATTCTTGCTTTATTAAAGAAGTCCTGCACCCTTGTCGGGGGAAAATTTATGTATTTATTATCTCACTCAAGGCAATAAACAGATGAGGATTCTATGTATGAAAGGACTTCCTCTGCCGAAGTAAATTCGTAATTATACATTCCTATATTGTGAGGGTTTATTCCATGGGTGCTGTTTTCCCAGAACATATCACGGCAACAAAGTATATCCTCATTTTCACCGAGCATAACAGAATTTGAAAACAACAAAGCTTTTATCGGTTCGAGCCTTGAAAATGTGTTCAAAAACAGCGGCAGGCTGTCATAGGATACATCAAGCTGCACCTGTGAAGCACTCGAAAATGTCCCGTATTCCGGATAGCTGTGAAAATACATAGGCAGATGAGAATATCTCCTGTATGAATGTAA
>CANRAN010000037.1 GCA_947628595.1 uncultured Clostridia bacterium
TAACAATGTTCGCTATGCTGAAAAACTTATCCGTGAGCAGGAACGGCAAGGTAAATATTTAAGCTACGGACAGCGGCTTTATTTCCTAACTCTAACGGGAAATCAATTTCCCGTCAATTCGGTTCCGACCTGAATTATTTGTAAATGTATAAGAGCCTGTACGGTGTCGTTGATTATCTATTGAGAATTGCAGGACATCAGGGGGGTACTTCACAAATACATAACAGCGGCATAACACATTATTTGATAAGTGTATGCCGCTGTTAATTTCATATTCAAAGAGCAGGGGCAAGCCGTAAAGCTCACCCCTTATGGTTTGGTTATCGGTAGGGCGGTGTATCCTACATCTCAGGTACCCTTTCGGGTGTGTCGGGAACCATTTCCGACCTCAATAACCTAAAATTAGTATATTCATCCTTAACTATATTATACACGATTTTATAATTTTGTCAAGCTTTTTTTATGGTGCGGATTTAGATGCCGGCTTTAGCCTGCCGCTGTTTAATCGTCTGTCTATTTTTCCTTGCTTTATATCAAACAGCGTTGCCACATACAGATATTTGCTTGATGAGTCAAGTTTTATTCCTATCTGTATGTTGTCGCTATAAACCTTTACAAGCTCTATGCTGTTAGGCTCAGACGGATTTTTTCCAACATAATCCGGATGTTCTATAATTTCTCGAATTTTTGCCAAGTAAGGTAAGCAAGCTCCGTGTCTGGCTCTTACGTGCACTTCCAAGCCGTCAGAAACATAGATGTCATATTTTGGGAGTGTTATTCCTAATAGACTGTCATATTCACCGTCATATCTGCCGACTTTTGTTAAATTGTCGCTCATTTATGTTATTCCTCTCTGCTGACAGCGGAACCGCTGCCGTCACGCTGCATTGTTTCATCAATAGCACGATTGATAAAGCCGTTTACACTTTCTCCTTGACTTTCAGCGTGTGCCTTTATCTTATCTTTATCGCCTTTACGAACACGGACTTTTAACTCATCATAAGTTTTGGCATTGTATTTATCCTTTACTTTACTTGATGTTTTTCCCATTATAAAATCAACTCCGTTTACACTTGACAAATAAACATGAAAATGTTATCATAGACGTAGAAAAGGAACGGTTTTAGCTGTTCCGCAAAAGGGTTTATTTAGTTAAACCGCTCTGTATTGCGAGTACAGGGCGGTTATTTCTTTATGGAGGTTTCTCATTAGTTGGGAAGCCGCATTTTTATAGTGCTGTATGTACTATCCGATATACAGCGGTTCAATAACTTAAATACGTTACCTTGTATCTTTCAGGTATGCCGCCATACCATACTGATACAAGGTACTTGTCTTTTTAATGTCTGCCGGCTTATTAATAAGCAGACTCTAACTCATTTTTCCACACACGTAACACAACACAAGTCAAGCCCACATAGAAACTACCAACAATCAGTCTCAAATGTAAGTGGGAGATTATGTCTGATTAATACTGCCACTGCCGCTTATCAGCTGTTTTGGTGCTGCTGATTCCATATAGCTCTTGCCTGATTAAGATATGTAAGGTTATCAGCACTGTAGCCTATCCTTGCATTTTTACAGGCATATCCGCTGTTCTGAAATATAGTGTCCACCTCGGCACTCTTTTTACCGTATATCGGAACAATAAACTGTCCCCTTGCACATTCATATATAATATCCTTGCCGGACTGTATTCCATAGGTCGTTGTTTTACGGATATAAATAAGAAAAACCTCGTCAAGCGGTGTTATCGTCATAAGATTTTTCTTCGATGATATATAATTCTGAGATATTATTATTGCTTTATCCTCATACCAAATCTGAGAAAAATGCCTGTCTGCCATTTCAGGATAGTTTGAATATTTTTTAAAAGGTTTTCCGTTGGTGGGGTTGGAAAGAATCATAATCCCGTTGATAATACAGCCTATGCCAACAAGCGAAAAAGCACAAATAAACATCACACCTACTGTATCATTGTTGCCGATACCTATAAGTAAAGCCATACATACAAACACCAGAAATAGGATTATTCCTAATATAATACGATTCTTTCCAATTTGTTTACGGCTGTTAATTACCATCTCTCTCCCTGTCATTCCAACTATATTTCTCATTTTTTACAGCAACCCTTTCATACCTAAACAGATTTTTAAATTTTGTATTATGTCAGTGTTTTTAATGAGTCGGATATTTGTTTTTAAGACCTTGTTATTCAAAGCTAATACAGTTGATTATGTTATCCGACTCTGAAAACATCTGAAAGAGCTTAAGTAAAACTTTTCACTCCTCGCTTTCATCAGTGTTGTTTGCTTCTCTTTCATATCCGCAGCCCTCAGCATTACAGAAAAGCTTTGGCTTCTTACCCTTTTTCTTGAACAATACCGCACCGCACTGAGGACATTTTTCTGTTGTCGGCTCATACCACGATACAAAATCGCAGTTCGGATAATTTGAACATCCGAAAAACTCTCTGCCCTTTTTAGTGTTTTTTGTTATAACATCACCGCCGCATTTTGGGCACGGTACACCTATCTTATTGACTATCTTAACAATGGTTTTACAGTCGGGATATCCCGAACAAGCAATAAATTTCCCGTATCTTCCGTACTTTACAACCATCGGTTTACCGCAGTTTTCGCATATAAGGTCAGTCTTATCCTCCTCAAGTTCAATCTTTACGCCCTTCATTTCTTCCTTGGCGGCTTTGAGTGTCTTATCAAAATCACCGTAAAAATCCGTCAGAAGCTGCACCCATTCATAATTACCCTCCTCAACCGTGTCAAGGTTCTGCTCCATCTGCGCTGTGAATTTAACATTGGCAATATTCGGGAAACGCTCCTCCATAAGCTTTGTAGACACCTCTCCGAGTTCTGTCGGAATAAGAGTTTTTCTGTCCCTCTTTACATATCCTCTTGTTGTTATTGTGCTTATCGTTGCAGCGTAGGTTGACGGTCTGCCTATTCCATATTCCTCAAGTGCCTTGATAAGACTTGCTTCTGTATATCTTGGCGGTGGCTGTGTAAAATGCTGATTCGGCAGTATCTCCTTTGTCTTTAGAAGCATACCGTTTTCAAGCGGAGGAAGCTCAGATTCCTTTTCGCCACCCTCCCCGTCGGCACTTTCGACATAAAGAACAGTGTATCCATCAAAATCCACAACATAACCTGATGCCTTGAATATATAATCCTTTACCGCAATATCAGCCTGAGTGGTTTTCTGAATACATTCGGCCATTTGACAGGCAATAAATCTTTCCCATATCAGCTTATACAGTTTATACTGATCAGAGGTCAAATTATTTTTCACCTTAGACGGCTCAAGGTCAATCATTGTCGGTCGTATAGCCTCATGTCCGTCCTGTGCATTGGAACGTGATTTAAAACGTCTTCTCTCCTTCGGAAGATACTTTTCCCCCCATTTATTTCTAATAAATACCTCGGCAGCATCAAGGGCATCCTCGGAAAGTCTGAGCGAGTCCGTTCTCATATAGGTTATAAGACCCACTGCACCCATTCCGTCTATGTCAACACCCTCATACAGCTCCTGTGCAACCTTCATTGTTCTCTTTGACTGGAAACCTAACTTTCTTGATGCCTCCTGTTGCAGGGTTGAGGTAATGAACGGCGGCACCGGCTTTTTTCTTCTTGTGCCGTGCTTAACCTTTTCCACAACAGCCTGCTGTCCGTCCACAGCGGCAAGAATTTCCCTTGCCTGTTGTTCATTGTCTATCTTGATTTTGCTGTTCCTGTCGCCGTAGAAAGAAGCCGGAAATACCTTTCGGCTTCCTTTCGGTATGAACTTTGCATCAAGCGTCCAATATTCCTCCGGCTTGAATGCTCTTATCTTTCTCTCTCTGTCAACTATAATTTTAACGGCAACAGTCTGTACTCTGCCCGCCGAAAGTCCCTTGCGGATCTTCTGTGACAGGAACGGACTCAGCTTATAGCCAACCAATCTGTCGAGTATTCTCCTCGCCTGTTGAGCATTTACAAGGTCAATATCTATCTTTCTTGGAGCATTCATTCCGTTGCTTACTCCTGTTTTGGTTATCTCGTTAAACGTGACCCTGTTTTTATCCTCAAGATCCAAACCAAGCAGATATGCAAGATGCCACGATATAGCCTCTCCCTCACGATCAGGGTCGGTTGCGAGATATACATAATCGCTTTTTTTGGCAAGTTTCACAAGATCCTCAGCGAGTTTTTCTTTACTTTTTATTATCTCATACTTTGGCTGGAATTTCTTCTTGATATCCACACTGAGTCTGTTCGGGTTAAGATCCCTGATATGTCCCATTGAAGCAACAACCTCATATCCCGGTCCGAGATACTTTTTTATGGTTTTTGCCTTTGCCGGAGATTCCACTATTACAAGTTTTGACATTATATTTCCTCCGAATAAATTAATTTCTTATGTATCGTCCACCCGGCAGCTTTCTTATCAGACCGCAAATCTGAAGCTCGGTAAGCGCTGCAAGTGCCGCACCTATTTCAAGACCTGTCTTTATTTTTATATCATTTACATGAATAGGTGTTTCTGAAATTGTATAATACACCGTAGAAGCGTTTTCTGTCAACTCCTCCAATAAAATTTTATTATTTTTTTCTTCTTTTTTGCCGCTTTTGCTCTCTTTTTCCTTTTGGGAGTCTATTTTTTTATCCGACTTTGCCATATCGGTTATATTTAATTCATTCGGCTCTTTCGGAATTTCATTTTTATCCTCCGACCTGACAGTTTTTGCCGTATTCTTTTTATTGCTTTTCCTTTTTCTTTCTTTCTCCTCAAGATTTTCAATAGCCTTGAGGATATACGGCCGCATTTCATCACTTGCTGTCAGCAGCTGCTTTCTTACATAGTCAATGCCCATCCCCTCAAGTGCCATTTGAGCAATTTTGTGACCCATATTATAGTCAAGTCCCACCTGTAAATCGTATTTTCTTATTATCCTGTTTAATTCCTTTGCTCTTCTTTGATAATCACTATCCATGAAGCCGCCGATTTTTGAAGCCGGACTTGACGGTGGCTCAGGCTCGCCTGCAATCTGACGCTGCCACATTTCATCCATATATCTGATATCAGCTTCTCTTTCTGTTTCAAGTTGTTCGCTTTCGGCAGACGTTTTCTCAGGCTCTGACGATATACTGTTATTATCATTTCTATGTGGTAATTCAAGCTGCACTGCTGATGACTCACAATAATACATACCGTTTTTGCAAAGAGTAGTCATAACTTGATATCCCATAGGAATATTCATCATCCGCTTTTCCTGAACGAGCGGCTCCAGACTATCCGGCTTTATTGCGAGCGTACGCAGAAATTTTCCTCCGACCGGCGGATTCGGATTTTCATCGGCTTTTTTTTCATCCCTGTTTCTGTACCAATCAAGAACATCATTATATCCCAACGCAACAGAAAAACCATTTCTTATCAAATAATTTACTCCCGTTGAATTCGCATGGGCCGCATCCCCCGGCATGGCAAATATCTTACGTTTTTGCTCTAAAGCATATTTTACGGTAATAAGTGCCCCGCTTCCAAGTCCTGCCCTTACAACAACCGTACAATCGGACATACCGGATATTATCCTGTCCCTCATCGGAAATGTAAATTTTGTTGACGGATATCCCGGAGGATATTCGGAAACGATCGCCCCTTGTTTGGGAATTTCCGATAGGATATATTCAGCCATTCCGCCCCTGAGCATATCAATTCCGCAGCCGATAACGCAAATCGTCCGCCCTTGTGCATCAACAGTACCCCTGTGGGAATATATATCGACTCCGTATGCACCGCCGCTCACTGTAACCGCATCATTTTTAGCAAGGTCATATCCAAAATTATAAGCAAGTGATGTCCCTGTTTCTCCTGCATTTCTTGTTCCTACCATTCCAACATAAAATTCTTCCTCCGAGGGCAGTTCACCTAAAACATACAGCACAACGGGCGGTGTGCTTATCTCCGAAAGCCTTTTCGGATATAGTTCACTTGTATATGGTATCACCCTATAACCGTGCTTTACACATAAATCTATGGTTTTTTCCGAATAATCAAGCTTTTTATCGCACAGCTTCAGCAATTCATTTTTTGAAAATATCCCCATCCTATTGTACTCTTTCCTATCCGCTTTATATATATTCTCCGCATTTCCGAAATACTCCGTCACCGTACGCAGCTTTTTGTTATTAACCCCAAAGCAGCATTGCAGCCATATCCAATATTTTAATTTATCATCCTCCATAAATTTTCATCTCCTCATTATGATCTATTCATACACTCTCCTATAAGCTAAACCTGTATAACAGAATTGCCGCAGCGGCAGAGGCGTTAAGTGATTCTGCTTTTCCCTTCATTTCTATTTTTATACGTTTCATACAGGCATTTATTGTTTCCTCTTTCAATCCGTTGCCCTCGTTTCCCACGAGAATTATACCGCCGTCCGAAAAATCAACATTATCCATATTTTCAGCCTCATGCGGAGTAGAAGCATAAGTACATATTCCCCTTTTATTCATTTCATATACGAACTCAGTCAAGGACCCGACAAGCATAAACGGTAAACGAAAAACCGCCCCCATACTCCCTCTTACAACTTTCGGAGAAAAAATGTCGCAGCAATCCGAGGAAAGTATAACCCCCCCACTTCCCAGTGCCTCAGCCGTCCTGAGTATAGTACCAAGGTTTGTCGGATCCTGTATATTTTCAAGAGCCAGATATTTTTTCCCCTCTTTAATTTTCTTCATTTTCGTGCTTAGCTCAGACCTTATTATACACATAAACCCCTGAGGTGTTCCCGTATCGGATATTCTGTTGAATATTTCACTGCTAACCTCGCAGCCGTTATCAGCAGCAGAGGTAATTTTCTCAAAATCCTGCTCATATTTTATGGCAGCCTCCGCAGTATAAAGAAAATTAGCAATTTTTGCACCGGAGTCAACAGCATCCCTACAAAGACGTATGCCCTCGGCAACAAACAAACCTCTTTGTTTTCGTTCCTTTGGGCTTGACATAAGCCTTGTTATTTCCTTTATAAATCGATTATTCTTTCCGCTTATCATAATTTTCCTCCGTCATTTCTGACAAAAATAAATTTTAACCCTCTCCTTTATCTCCGAAGCCGTTTCGGAAATACCATATCCCTTTTCATCAACAATTATATCCGCATATTTTTCGTAAAGCGGCACCCTCTCGTCATAAAGTTCCTTTAGTGTCTGCCCCTCTTTCATGGATACTCCTCTTTTTGTCAGATCTCCAAGGCGCTCTTTTATCTCATTATATGGCAGACGTATATATACAATTACCCCTATCTGTTTAAAATGCTCCATTGCATTTTTTCCGTAAATCACACTCCCACCTGTTGCTATAACTGTGCGGTCGGCAATAATCAGACTGTTAATCCTATCCTCTATCGCATTAAAAGCCTCAACCCCCTCCTGCTCTATTATTTCGCACAGAAGTCTGCCGTCTGTTTCCTGTATTACAAGGTCGCTATCCATAAAACGATAACCCATAGACTTTGCCAATACAACCCCGACTGTACTCTTTCCGCACCCGGGCATTCCTATAAGAATTATATTTTTCATTTTTCTTTCGTTCCTTTCACCTTTTACAGATACATAAGGATATCATAACACATTACTATAAGAAAATCAAATATGATATGTGAAATAAATTATCTCCACACACAAAAACGGACTCCGCAACCCTGCAAAGCCCGTCCAATTTTTTAATTACATAATAACACAATCAATTTCCCCTGAGTACCTGCTGAAGCCATACATATCCGATATCCAGAGCCGCAAACAAATTCGGCTGCTCTCCTGTCTTGGCTATCGCTTTCTGGGGACTTACATTGATATCAGTGTTAAGAAGCTGCACGAAAACCCTATCGGCAATCTCCAAACTCTGTTCCTTACCGCCTTTATCAGTGTTGAGCGGCTCTATCTTTTTTTTCGACTTTATCTGCATCCTTACAACATAGTTATCTCCCATATCTCCGTAATAGAGAAGATCCCCGCTCCTAACAAGCGGCTTTCCCTTATACATAGGGAAACGTGTCTTACCCTCTGCCATAATCAGACCTCCGTTCTTTATTTCTAAGCAATACTGTCCGTATTTTCACGCATTATAAATTCAAATAGTTCTTTAACAGAATTTCGAGAAGATCATCCCTGTCAATTCTTCTGATAAGGCTGCGTGCATTATTATGGGTGGTGATATATGTCGGATCCTCAGAAAGAATATAACCCACTATCTGATTTATAGGATTATAGCCCTTTTCCCTCAGAGCATTATACACCGTTGTCAGAATGGCTTTTACAGACTCATCACGGTTATCGGGAATTGAAAATACTATTGTCTTATCTGTTGCGTCATTACGCATCCATATCACCTCCGCATTTACTCTATTCTAACACATATCCGAACGAATTACAATACAAACAGATTATTTTTTTGCATTATAAGCTCTCAGGCGGTCTTTATTGTTACATTTATATCGGCAAGCCTTTTTATAATACCGTCAATTACCTCCTGCACCTCAGCAGAGGACAGAGTTCTCTCATTTGAGGAAAACTCAAAACGTACAGTAATTCTGTGGATCTCCTCCGTATCATAGGTATCAACTATGCTTACATTTCTGATAAGTCCACTTTCGTCTGCTTCCCGGCAGTGCGTAAGCTCGGCAAAAAGCATTCCTTTCGGCATATCAAGGCTAAGGTCATAATTTATTGCGGGATATTTTGAAGGCTCGTCATATTCAATAGGCTTTGTATCGGCCTTAGCAAATTTATTTACATCAATCTCCGCAAATACAATATTACCCTTTTTGTCTATATTTTTCCCTACGGTCGGATGTACTGTTCCTATAACGCCTATATCAATACCACCGAGTATTACCCTGTTCAGATTTACGGGATGCTCATAGGAATGTGTAGGTTCTGCTCTGACAAATTCAGGCTCGGTATGCTTAATATCCCTTGCAAGCTCAACTATCATATCACGAAGTCGGAAATAAAGACCTTTAAGCTCTGTCTGCTTACTGAAAAGCGTGATGCCGAGATTTTTATTTTCTATACACAGATTATTCTCGTCAAGTCCGTTTACAACCCTGCCTATTTCAAATATGCCGAATTCCGGTGAATATGATACATTTGATTTGACCTGACAAAGCTGAGTCGGTATCATAGATGTTCTGAGTGTTTCAATATTCGGGTTCGTAGCATTTGCAAGTCTTACATTCTCCTCAACAGGAATACCTATTGCCTTTTGCTCATCATTGTATGCCCATACATAGGAATGTACCTCATGCAGACCGAAACGTTTGACAAGCATATCCTTAATTTTTTCTTCGTCCGTCTTTACCTCATCCGCTCTTATTGGATAAAGCGGTGAAAGTGCCGTATTAATCTCAAAATTATCATAACCGTAAATTCTCGTTATTTCCTCTATGATATCCGCATTCATTGTTACATCCTTTGTAACTCTCCACGATGGTACGTCAACGGTGAAGCTGTCGCCCTCATGCTTTACACCAAAGCCAAGGTCCGTAAGGGTTTTTACTATCGTTTCTCCGTCAATTCTGATACCTGTATATCTGTCAACGAATGCCTGATCAAAATTCAGGGTAACCGATGGGAATTTTTCAATATATTCATCCGTGAGAGATGATACCACCTTAACTCCGCTGTCATATTTTTTTAGAAGGTATAAAAAACGTCCTATTGCCGGCACCGTCATTTCCGGATCAAGACTTTTTTCATAACGCATTGATGCATCTGTTCTGTGTGAAAGTCTTACTGTGGATTTCCTTATGCTTGCGGCATCGAAATTCGCTGATTCAAGTGCGAGTGTAGTTGTATCCTCAACTATCTCACTGTCAAGACCACCCATAATACCTGCTATCGCAACGGGTGTATCACCATTACATATCATAAGCGT
>CANRAN010000038.1 GCA_947628595.1 uncultured Clostridia bacterium
TATCAGAAGGAAAGTATTCTTGAAAGAATTACCGAGCCTGAAAGACAGCTCATGTTCAGAGTACCGTGGGTTGATGATAACGGTAAGGTACAGGTAAACCGTGGATTCCGTATCCAGTTCAACAGTGCAATAGGTCCGTACAAGGGCGGTCTCAGACTTCACCCCTCTGTAAACCTCGGCATAATCAAATTCCTCGGATTTGAACAGATCTTCAAGAATTCTCTCACAGGTCTTCCCATAGGCGGCGGCAAGGGCGGCGCTGACTTTGATCCCAAGGGCAAGAGTGACAGAGAGGTTATGGCTTTCTGCCAGAGTTTTATGACAGAGCTTTATAGACATATCGGTGCAGATACAGACGTACCGGCAGGTGATATAGGTGTTGGCGGCAGAGAAATAGGATATCTCTTCGGTCAGTATAAGAGAATAAGAGATTGCTATGAGGGTGTTCTCACAGGTAAGGGTCTTACATACGGCGGTTCTCTCGCTCGTACGGAAGCTACAGGATATGGACTTCTCTATATCACAGAAGAGCTTCTCAAGGATCATGACATAGATATAAAGGGAAAGACAGTATGCATAAGCGGTGCCGGTAATGTTGCAATATATGCCACACAGAAAGCTCAGCAGCTCGGTGCTAACGTTGTTACACTTTCTGATTCCACAGGTTGGATCTACGATCCGGAAGGAATTGATGTTGCAGCTGTTAAGGAGATCAAGGAAGTTAAGAGGGCAAGACTTACCGAGTATAAGAATTATCGTCCCAACTCCGAATATCATGAGGGCAAGTTCATGTGGACCATCCCCTGCGATATCGCTCTCCCCTGTGCTACACAGAATGAGCTTGATGTTGAGGCTGCCGAAAACCTTATCAAAAACGGCGTTATTGCTGTTGCTGAGGGTGCTAATATGCCTACAACTCTTGAGGCTACAAAGAAATTCCAGGATGCGGGAGTTTACTTCGTTCCCGGCAAGGCTGCCAATGCAGGCGGTGTTGCTACATCTGCACTTGAAATGTCACAGAACAGCCAAAGACTTTCTTGGACATTTGAAGAGGTTGATGCTAAGCTTCAGCAGATTATGGTTAATATCTATCATAACATTGCAGATGCAGCTAAGAAGTATAACCTTGAGGGCAACTATGTTGCAGGTGCAAATATTGCAGGCTTCGTTAAGGTTGCGGATACAATGATTGCCCAGGGTGTTGTTTGATTAGCATAGCTTTTTCATAATTCATACCTTTTAAAATTGACAGACTGTCATATGATGGTGTTTTCTCACCCGTGCGACAGTCTGTCTGTTTTTATATTATCTGTTCAGAAGATATATTCCGAGATTGAGATATGCTGCAAAGGTCAGCCACAAAAGATATGGTATCTGTATAAGTCCCGATATCTTGTCCTTCTTATAAAATCCTATTATCATTGCAAGAACCAATCCCCACAATGCGACAATCCATATAAATGAAAACAGATATGCTCCAAAGCCGAAAAAGAATACAGTCCAGAAGAAATTGAAGAATAACTGCACTGCATAAATTAACAACTCCTTTGACAGCTTTTTACCACTCTTGATATAAATTCTTGCCGCTCCTATTCCCATGAGGACGTATAATATAGTCCACACTATCGGAAAAATAAACGGCGGAGGCGATAAGGGCGGCTGGTCAAGTTGTGTAAACTCGGGCATACCAAGTGATGTTATAATGCCGCCGAGTATTCCCACACCCAGAGCTATGGCTATTGATATAATGTACGTCTTGTATTTCCTTATCTTCTCGACTAACCGGCTTTCTTTGACGGACTCCGAAATATCCGCCGCTGTTTTTGCGACTGCTGACATATCTCCACTATTAGATTTTGACACATTTTACACCACCATATTGTATATTTTTTATATTATATGTATTTCCATGGCAATTATAACTATATGAAAATCTTTTACTCTCAAAAAATACTTAATTATCCTATTACGATTTTAAAAAACTAATTAATCCTTTTTTAATTTCCTTTAACGTAAAATAAGGCAAATTACACTCCGACACTTGAATTTTTCGGAAAATTGTGCCATACTATATAGGTATTGTATCCGTGAGGAACAATAACATCAAAAAGGGAGTCTTTATAATGAAAAATACAGTTGCTACCCTACTTTCGCAGAAGCAATCAGGTGAAAAAATCACGATGCTTACCGCTTACGATTATACGACCGCAAAAATAGAGGATGAATGTGGCGTTAATGCTATACTTGTGGGGGATTCGCTCGGTATGGTTATGCTTGGATATGACAATACACTGCCCGTAACAATGGATGATATGCTCCACCATACAAAAGCAGTTTCGAGGGGTGCGGAAAATGCTTTTGTGATTGCGGATATGCCTTTTATGTCATATCAGACAAGTATATATGATGCTGTTGTCAATGCAGGACGTCTTATAAAAGAGGGCGGTGCTCAGGCTGTCAAGCTTGAGGGCGGTGCAGAGGTATGCGAACAGATAAAAGCCATAGTCGACTCATCAATACCCGTTGTGGGTCATCTCGGACTTACTCCGCAATCCGTAAATGTTTTCGGCGGATTTAAGGTTCAGGGAAAAAATTATGAACGTGCGGCAAAAATTATAGATGATGCACTTCTGATACAGGAGGCGGGTGCCTGTGCCGTTGTACTTGAGTGTATTCCTGCTCAGCTTGCGGAAATAATAACAAAGGAACTGACAATACCAACAATAGGAATAGGAGCCGGTAATGCTTGTGACGGTCAGGTACTTGTATATCAGGATATGCTCGGTATGACCACAGGGCATACTCCGAAGTTTGCAAAAAAATTTGCCGATGTTGGTACCCTGATGCATGAGGGCTTCAATGCATACATACAGGAAACAAAATCCGGAAGCTTTCCGGCGGTTGAGCATACATATTCTATTGATGATGATATAATAGAACGCATTAAAGAGGAAAGAGGTAAACATAAATGAATATAGTAAAAACCGTTGAAGAAGTAAGAGAGCAGGTAAAAAAATGGCGTAGTGAGGGGCTCAGCGTGGGTCTTGTTCCTACAATGGGATATCTCCACGATGGTCATGCAAGTCTTATGGATGCATCAAAGAAAAATAATGACAGAACAGTTGTTTCTGTTTTTGTAAATCCAATGCAGTTCGGCCCGACGGAGGATCTTGAAAGCTACCCCCGTGACCTTGGGCATGATGCAAAAATCGCTGAGGAGCATGGTGTGGATCTGATATTCAATCCAGATCCCGAGGAAATGTACCATGACGGCTTTTCCTCCTTTGTTGATATGACAGTGCTTACGGAGGAATTATGCGGACTTAGCCGCCCTGTACATTTCCGTGGTGTATGTACAGTTGTAACAAAGCTCTTTAATATAGTGCAACCCGACCGTGCATATTTTGGTAAAAAGGATGCTCAGCAGCTTGCCGTTATCCGACATATGGTTGATGATCTTAATATGAATATAGAAATAATCGGCTGTCCTATCATACGTGAGGGAGACGGCTTGGCAAAAAGCTCAAGAAATACCTATCTCAATTCCGATGAACGAAAGGCTGCATTGATTCTCTCTCAGGCTGTGAGGCTCGGAAGCAAACTTGTACAGAACGGTGAAACCGACTGTAGCGTAATTCTTAATGCTATGAAAGAGAAAATTCAGACAGAGCCGCTTGCAAGGATTGATTATGTCAAGATAGTTGATGCCGCAACCATGCAGCAGATTCCGAAGCTTGACAGACCCGCACTCTGTGCTATGGCGGTATATATAGGAAAAACAAGACTTATTGATAACTTCTTTACTGAGGATGCAGGTGGTGCGACATGACAATTTCTGTACTAAAAAGCAAGCTGCACCGTGCTGTCGTAACACAGGCGGAGCTTAATTATGTCGGAAGTGTGACGATAGACGCCGACCTCATGAAGGCTGCGGGGCTTTATGAATACGAACACGTCCATATTGTAAATGTAAACAGCGGAAGCAGAATTGAAACCTATGTTATTGAGGGTGAAGCCGGAAGCGGTGTTATATGCCTTAACGGTGCTGCCGCACGTTCCGGACAAAAGGGCGATCGTGTAATAATCATGGCATATGCGGATATGACGCCGGATGAACTTGAAAATCATTCTCCGAAGGTAGTATTTGTTGATGATGAAAATCACCCCGTACGCATAGCACGATACGAAAAGCACGGGTTACTTGAATAAGCGTTTTGTAAATACGAGTTGTAAAAAAATCATAACCACAGGGAGATAACTATAATTGTACCCCTGTGGTTATTTTTTCGATAAGTAAATCAGATATCGACATATCCGAAAGTAAATTATACAGATAATACAGTGCAATACCTCCAAGTATCAATAGTATAATTTGCTTAAGCATTATTCTTTTCCACGATTTACCGAAATATCCCCTGATTATCCAAAATCCGCCGCTTGCACCCTTCCTTGAATTACATCTGAAACAGCTTGCCGCAAGATTACGCACGTCATTTACCGTCTTTATCCCACGTACGGTAAGCATCCTTTTATATTTTCGTGAACGATTCGCAAGTGCAACAGGTATAATATGATCAACATTAGTCCTGTGCTTAGTGAGAATACGACTGCAATATGCACAAAAATAATATTTACCGCCCCCGAAAATACCCTTATCAGCCTTAAAAAAATTTGTACGATATGTAGTGCTTCTCTCCATGCTGTCATCGCTCAAAACACATCTCAGAAGCCTGCGGCGGCAATATTTTTTGATTTTTCTTATTCCCTCTTTATCTTTATCATCATAATGCTTACGGTAATATTTTCCGCTCTCATCCTTTTGAAAATGAAAATTCATTTCCTTTATTTTTCTGCCGAAAATTAATCTTTTAAGCAGACCCGCATATATTTTTACTTTCATACTTTTCCCCGTCTCTTTATTACCTATATTCTACCACAAACGGAGTCATAATAAAAGTATCGATTTTCTTCTGTACAAAAAAATGCCCCGGGATTTTTTTAATCCACAGAGCATTTTATTCAGTATGAATTATCTCTTTATATTAAAAGCATTCATTCCCGGATATACAGCTGCATTTCCAAGCTCCTCCTCGATTCTGAGAAGCTGATTGTACTTAGCAACCCTTTCTGATCTTGACGGAGCCCCCGTCTTTATCTGACAAGTGTTAAGAGCAACTGCAAGATCAGCTATTGTTGTATCTGCTGTTTCGCCGGAACGGTGTGAGGAAATAGCCGTGTAGCCCGCCTTATGAGCCATTTTTATAGCCTCAAGTGTTTCAGATACGGAGCCTATCTGATTAAGCTTGATAAGGATTGAATTACCTGCACCCATAGAAATACCCTTAGCCAGTCTTTCTGTATTTGTAACAAATAGGTCATCACCAACCAGCTGAACCTTACCGCCAAGCTTAGCCGTCATTCTCTGCCAGCCCTCCCAGTCCTCTTCGTCAAGACCGTCCTCAATGGAAATAATCGGATACTTTTCAACAAGGCTTGCCCAGTGCTCAATAAGCTCGTCAGACGTAAAGTTCCTACCTGACTTCGGCTGATGATAAAAACCCTTGCCCTTTTCGCTCTTCCACTCGGAGGAGGCGGCATCCATAGCAATCATAAAATCCTTTTCGGGCTCGAAGCCTGCCTTTTTTATAGCTTCAAGAATTTTCTCAATAGCTTCCTCGTCACTCCTGAGATTGTTTGGAGCATATCCGCCCTCATCGCCAACAGCGGTAACATCACCCATTTCCTTGATGAGCTTCTTAAGTGTGTGGAACACCTCCGCACACCACCTTAGCCCCTCCCTGAAGGACGGGGCACCCACAGGCATTATCATAAATTCCTGTGTATCAACGGCACTGTCAGCGTGCGCACCCCCGTTTAGAATGTTCATCATCGGCACGGGAAGTCTTGTCCCCTGGACACCGCCAAGGAATCTGTAAAGCGGAATTTCATAGCTGTTAGCCGCTGCCCTTGCCGCTGCAATAGAAACAGCAAGAATTGCATTTGCACCGATGTTTGATTTATCTCTTGTGCCGTCAGCCCTAATCATAGCTGCATCCACAGCATATGTATCGGCAGCATCAAAACCGACAAGAACATCATTGATAGTTGTATTGATATTCTCAACAGCTCTCTGAACACCCTTGCCAAGATACCTTGCCTCACAGTCACGAAGCTCGAGAGCCTCAAATTCACCTGTTGAAGCACCACTCGGAGCTGTACCTCTGCCTTCCGTACCGTCAACAAGATAAACCTCCGCCTCAACTGTCGGATTTCCTCTTGAGTCAAGAATTTCTCTTCCGATAACCCTTTCAATTTCAGTAAATTTTGACATTGATATCCTCCCTTTACCTAAAAAATATGTTACAGCACCACCCGTACAGGTTATACCGTATGACGTTTAAGACTCCCATGAACGGAAGATAATACATCATGATAAATATATCATAATTTCACTAATTAAAATGTCTGTTCGTGTATGCGTATAATTTTTACATTTCCTGTCATATACTTGAAAAAAATTTTATCGTATGGTATAATCATCTGAGTTCAGATTAAAATGAAAGGGGGAAAAATAATGAATATTTCCAAGATAAGCAAACAGCTGTCCTATCTTCTCAGACACAGCATGGACCCCCAATACATAGACCTTAATGGTGGTTGGGCGGATACTGACAAAATCATAGAAGCGCTTAAAAGCACATATCCGGATATGAGTATAGCTATACTTGAGCAAATCGTAGCCGGAGACGAAAAGGGCAGATATTCCTTTAATGACAAGCATAACAAAATCCGTGCAAATCAGGGACATTCCATACCGGGCATAATAATTGAAATGGACAATCCGCAGCCCCCAGAGTTCCTCTATCATGGTACGGCAACAAGGTTTTTATCCTCAATTATTGAACAAGGAATAAGACCTATGACACGTCAGTTTGTACATATATCCCCTGATGTTGAAACAGCTGTAAAGGTCGGAAGAAGACATGGAAAGCCTGTTGTTCTTGTTATTAATGCAAAGGATTTTGTTGCCGACGGTAATAAGCTGTATCTCTCTTCAAACGGTGTATGGCAGGCTGAATATGTAGCCCCAAAATACTTCACTGTAAAACACATAGGCTGATACTTATTTTTCTGAAAATGCGGAAACCCGAATTTATCGGATTTCCGCATTACTTTACTCTGCCATATTTTTTACAGCCTGCAAGCATATCTGGGCGTGCTTCCAGAAATTCTCTGTACTTATTCCTTCGTCGGCATCATGTATATGTGTTTCATCTCCGTGAAAGGCAGGACCGAATGCCACTCCTCTGTTACTGAGGGTTCTTGCATACGTTCCGCCACCTGTTGAATACAGCTCCGGTCTGACACCCATAACAGCTTCATATGCATCTGAAAGAATTGATATAATAGGACAATCACCGTCAACCGAAAGCGGTAACTCATGATTCATAAGCTTTACCCGCAGACCGTCCGATTCCGCACGTCTCTTGATTTTATCAAAAATTTCGCCGCTGTCCGCCGTCACGGGATATCTTATATCTATAAGCGCACGGCTTATATTTTCACCTATATCCACTCTTCCTAAGTTTACGGTCAGGTCTCCGCTTTTTTCGTCACAGCACGATATACCGAGAGCCTCCCCGTTCGTTTCCGTTCCTATTGCGTTATCTATAAATCCACATAGGCTGCCAAGTACAGCTTCACCGAAATTATCTGCGAGTATGCGTATAAGATGTGCAGCGGAATTAAGTCCCTGTTCCGGAACTGACGCATGAGCTGCTCTGCCCTTTGCAAATATAACAAGACCGTCCATTGTGTATATAAAGTCATATTCACCCGGTTTCGCATCCGCAAAGCGTCTTAGGCGGTTATCCTCGGATTCGGTACAATCCACAAGGGCATATGCCTTTGCCGGAACTGCATTTACCGCCCCTCCCGACTGAAATTCCGTGAGAATTGTTCCGTCATGTGTTGCAGAGGATATTTCAAGTTGCATTATACCCTTTTCACATACGCAAATACCATAATCGGAATCCGGAGTAAATGCCATTGTCGGAGCTTCCTCCTCCGAAAAATATACCTCCATATCATTCATACCTATTTCCTCGGCGGCACCAAATATCACCCTTATTCTCCTTTTCGGCACAATACCGCTGTCCTTCAAGGCTTTCAGACAATACAGGGCTATTATTGCCGGACCCTTATCGTCAACCACTCCCCTGCCGTATAACCTTCCGTCCCTTTCCGTCAGGGTAAAAGGATCGCTGCTCCAGCCGTCACCCGCCGGAACAACATCAACATGGGCAAGCACTGCTGCCACTTCCTCTCCCGAGCCATATTCCGCATGACCTGCAACCTTACCTGCCTTTTTCACGGCAAAACCCATATCCTCTGCTCTGCCGAGAATATAATCAAGTGCTTTTTCCGCTTCAGCCGCACTTTCGCCCGAAACAGATTTTATTGCAATAAGCTCGCCAAGGTCATGCAATATATCATCCTTATAATCCATTATCCTGCTGCCGAAATTCATACATTACGCCCCTTATTTTTTATCTTTAACCGAGGCTTCCTCCTTTTTATCTATTACGGTTTTATCAATAATAAACCTTGGTCTTGACTTGACCTCACTGTAAATTTTTCCTACATAAGTACCCACAATACCAATACAGAACATTTGAAGTCCCCCGAGGAACCATATCGAGCACATTTCCGATGCCCAGCCTGCAACACTGCTGCCCATAAAGAAGGAAACCAAGGCATATATTAAAAATATTACGCTGAGTGTACAGCTTATTATTCCCAAATTTGAAATAATTTTAAGCGGTCTGACACTGAACGAGGTTATTCCGTCCACAGCAAAGCGTATCATTTTTTTCAGCGGATATTTTGATTCCCCCGCGAAGCGTTCATTTCTCTCATAATATACATAATCGCTCCTGTAACCGATAAGCGGAACAATACCCCGAAGAAACAGGTTTACCTCCTTATAGTCTGAAAGTGCCTCAAGGGCTCTTTTCCCCATAAGCCGGTAATCGGCATGATTATACACTATATCCACACCGAGTGCCTTCATAAATTTATAGTAGAACTGGGCAGTTTCCCTTTTGAAAGCTGTATCCTTATCACGGCTGCTTCTTACTCCGTAGACCACCTCACAGCCCTCATTGTATTTATCAACAAACTGATCCAACACCTCTATATCATCCTGCAAATCCGCATCAAGTGAAATTGCACAATCACATTTTTCCTTTGCTGTCATAAGACCGGCAAGCAGTGCATTCTGATGTCCCCTGTTGCCGCTAAGCTTTATTCCTCCGACATACTTATTTTCGCTCATGAACTGTTCAATAAGATCCCACGTTCTGTCCCTGCTCCCGTCATCTACAAAAAGCATACGGCTGTCGCTGCTCACTCTTCCGCTTGTCACAAGACTGTGAAGCTTTATCGTCAGCCTTTTCACCGTCTCCGGCAGGACTTCCTCCTCGTTATAGCATGGTACCACCAAATATAGTATAGACATATTCTTCCACCTTTATAAAACCTGTATAATATTATTTCCGTTAATTTGTAAAACTACTACATTAATTATACCAAATTACACATTTATGTCAATAAGTACAAAGAAAGAATACACAAAAATCCCACCACATAAAATTCAAGACGGGACCTTTTGCTTATTCACTATATATTTCTCCAAGCGTTGTATCTTCGGTTATAGACTCAGAGGAAAGCTAAGTGTCCCGATAATACATATGTACTGTAACACTGAAAACTATATTACAAAGAGTACAATAGTGTATTGGGACGGGATTCTGTAAATTATATAATTTTCTTGAAATGGTTTTTAAAGGTAGAAAATTATGATATAACAACCGCACGCCGTTAGCCGACTCCGCAAAG
>CANRAN010000039.1 GCA_947628595.1 uncultured Clostridia bacterium
AGCACGCATACACGACATCTGCCCCGATACAAAAGTGAACACATACAAGTGCTTTTATATGCCCAATACAGCCGATGATTTTGATTTTACGCAGTATGACTATATCATTGATGCCATAGATACTGTAACGGGCAAGCTGGAGATCGTCAAAAGGGCAAAGGTTCTGAACGTTCCCGTAATTTCCTCAATGGGCGCAGGCAACAAGCTTGACCCGACTGCGTTCCGGGTAGCAGATATTTACGACACAAAAGTATGTCCGCTGGCAAAAGTCATGCGATATGAGCTGCGCAGGCTTGGCATAAAAGATCTCAAAGTCGTTTATTCCGAAGAAAAGCCTATTTGTCCTATTGAGGATATGGAAATATCTTGCCGAAATCACTGTATATGCCCTCCCGGAACAGCAAGAAAATGCACTGTCCGCAGAGATATTCCCGGTTCCAATGCTTTTGTGCCGTCTGTTGTGGGACTTATTATTGCAGGCGAGGTCATAAAGGATATTACACGCAGCACACCCGAAAGGAACGATTAATATGTCCATTAAAGAAATAGCAGAAAAGGTGGGTGTTTCGGTATCTACCGTATCGAGAGTTCTGAGCAAGCCCGAATACAAGTGCTCGTCAAAGGAGCTTCGTGAGCAGATATTTGCCGCCGCAAGAGAGATGAACTATGTACCGAATGAATCCGCAAAAAATCTTCGTTTGGGTGAAAACAAAAAATCAGAGCCTTATCGTCTGAGCATACTTGTGACAAGGACAAACAGCTCGGAAACAGACCCGTTTTTCAGTGAACTAATCGGACTTATCCAAAGTGAAATAAACAAAAATATGTGTATGCTTATGCGGATATGGTATCGTCCCGAGTTTTCTGATGAAGGAAAATGTGCTACTCTGAATATAAAGCAGTCTGTCAGAGAACTATATAATGAAGAAGCTTCGGACGGTCTGATAATTGTAGGAAAATGCTGTCCGCAGGTCATAAGGCAGCTCAAAGCACAGTGGAAAAATTTGATTTCGGTAAACAGAAATTCCACTAATTATGAGATCGACGAGGTGCTGTGTGACGGCAGAAAGATAGCATCGCAGGCTGTGGAATATCTTATCCGTCTGGGTCACAGAAAAATTGCCTATGTGGGTGAATGTCACAGTGAATCACGCTTCAAGGGATTTCAGGAAACACTTATCAAATACAATATCGAAACCGATATTGACTATATTATTCAAACGGGGCTGTCTGAGAAGGACGGTTACTCTGCAATGGAATGGATCATTCAAATGCAGAATAGACCAACGGGAATATACTGTGCCAATGACATTATTGCCATAGGGATACTAAAGGCTCTGAATAAGTACAACAAAAGATATTACAATCCCTCAATAATCTCAAGTGACGATATTGCAGAGGCAAGATATACAAAGCCTATGCTTACAACAATAAGCCTGCCAAAAGAAGAAATGGCTAAATTCACCGTATATCTTCTGCTTGACAGGCTGAATGGCGGACATAAGTCGGTAATGCGTACAGAGTTTGAAAGCAGTCTTGTAATACGCAGCAGCTGCTCACCTATGAATAATGCGGATATGATAGAGTATTATATCTGAAATTCACTGACAGTACAATGCGTTCAATAAAGGAAATTGGGCGGTAGCTGATTTTTATCAGGTACCGCCTTTTCTCACTCATTATAATGATCGCTGTGGAGCTTAGAAATCATTGAACGCAACTGACCTACGTAAAGCATACTCATAAGCCGAGATATAAGTTTTGCGGATTAGGGTAGTCCTCAAAATCAAATATAGTCTTAGACAACGTTATCATGCATGTCAAAAAAGCAAGCAGACTGATTATTCTGCTTGCTTTTCGCATAGCTCTGTGCAATAACCATTTGTCAGAACAAAAGGTTATTGAACTCAGCAATCACACTGTAATTATTTATCTATCAGCTCAGTACCAAGCTGAAAAGCCTTTTGTCGTTCTTGTAGAAATACTGTTTTATGACGTTCTTTCTTAGCTTCAATGTTAAACATTGACCAGTCATATCTGTCATAATTGTTGACCTGAAGAGTATCGCCTGCAATCAATACATTGGTAGAACCAATAAAAGTATTAAATGTATTCCTGTAATGCTCAATCATTTTATCAAAGCCTATTTCGGCATAGCGTTCTTCCGGTGCATTGCTAGTAAAGATCAGTACGGTTGGAATACTATGCACGTTATAGCTTTTGGGTTCTATTTTATAAGTAATGTATTGAAAGATAAGCCGTTCATACAATGCAAGGAAACCTGCGGTTGCTTCACCAAGGTAATTAGGTGTTCCTATTATCAGTCCGTCTGCACTACGAATTTTTTTCAGCACATCAGTAAGGCCATCACGGTAAATACATTCACCAAGATGTGCTTCTGTTTTACAACCGAAGCAGGATATGCAACCAGTGAATTTATCAAGTCGGTAAAGGTCTATCACCTCTACCTCTGCACCCTTTGAGCCTGCACCTGCTGCTGCCTCACGTATAAGAATATCGGTATTCCATCCGGAACGTGGGCTGCCGTTAATCGCAATGATATGTTTCATAAATCCTCCTAAATCTCGTAATGTTTATTGATAAGCAATTACTGCTGAATTTCTTTGCCGTATCCCGTTAAGGTAATATAAGTATGTAACTCTGTAGTTTTATGCATAATCAATAAAATTCACGCGGAAACTATGACTGCAATCTCTGTTCCCCAAATATATATCAGTTATTTATATTTTTAATAAATGTCAAATCGAAAAAACTGTTTACATCAAAATCGTTCTCCTCGATCAGATCATTCTTCATCATCCAATCTATAAGATTTTTAAAGTCGTTGAACTGACTCTCTGTAGGTTCATGAACATGGAATTTATTATATTCGAAAAATGTTTCACGCAGTGCCTCTACATCTGTACCTGTAGTATTGTAAAGGTAATCAAAATATTCATCTTGATGATCTAACGCATAAACATAGGTATCTTCCAATGTCTTGAGAATATTCTCAACATACTCAGGATAATTATCAATTAAAGTATCTGATACGCAAAGAAAACTTGTAGCCAATCTATCATGTCTATCAATAAGTACTCTTCCGCTGCCTTCTTCAGCCAAACTTTCTCCAACAGGAATCATTACTGTACCTGCATCAATATTTCCGTTTCTGATGCTGTTAGCGGTTTCACTTGCTGTATTTATAAGGTTGACGTCATCAATACTCAAACCTGCCGATTCAAGGTAATAGCCGAGAAAATATTGCTGCTGTGTACCTATGGAAGTACCTACGGTTTTTCCTTTAAGATCGGATAATGTTTGTATATCCGAATCAGCCGGTACAACTATCGAACAAGTTTGATTATTCGTTGCGCTGCCCGCAACAAGCTTATAACCATACTGATTCAAGCAACCCGTAGCACTTGGCACATCACCCATTACTGCAACATCAAGAGAGTTAGATGCAAAGGCTTCATTCATTGCAGGTCCGCTTTCAAAGCTGAAAATCTCAAATTCAACATTGGCATCTGAAAAATACTTGTCCAGTATACCATTTTCCTCTGCAAATCCCCAAAAAACACTATCAAAAGCAGGACTATCGGCAAGGCGAATAACTAATTTGCTGTTTGTATCATTATTTCCATTATCATTTTCAGACGTATCATTTTCAGACGAGCTGCCACAGCCTACCAGACCAAATAATGCGAATGAAAAAGCTGCAGCTAACGAAATTGTGCGCAACACAAAATTTCTTTTCAAAATATATCCCTCCAGTCAAAATCAAAAAAACTTTTTTACTTCAATCTATTCGTGCCATATCCTGACTCGGATGAGCCCCGCATCTGCGATAATCATCTATATATACATTAAGACCATTCTTTCGTCTTATTTCAGCAAGACCTTTTGCAAGAGCCACATAATAATCAAGTGATGGTGTCTTCTGCTTGGCAAAATATGATTTAGGAACAGCACTCCATATACATTCTGAAATACTTATCCCATGTTCTCCCAAATCAGCAGCTTCTGCAAGAACTTGTTTCAAAGCATCTTCTTCGCTTGAATAGCCGTTAGGCTGAGCTGTTTCAACACCTGCCACTATACCGCAATGTACCTGACCTCTGCCGAATACATCAACAGCTTCTATAAGCCTCTGCTTCCAGCCCTGATAACCTACGAATTCAGTCTTGCCGGGGCATATCCAGCTAAACAGCTTTTCATCAAGCACCTCAATATCTGTAACATAACCCGTAATTCCTGTCTCATCATACAAACGCTGAAGCTGTCTTTTATTGAAAGCACTTGCAACAAGTTTCATCGGAAACTTATCTGTTTTAAAAGCACGCCCCGCAGCCTGTATAGTTTTGATATACAATTCTACTTCATCATCAAACAGCTCTTTTCCGCTCAGAGTCGATCCGGATGTAAGGTGAAAGGAAGCAAATCTGCCTTTTTGCTTAATAGCCTCTCTTACTGTTTCTTCAACATCACGGAAATATTTTTCATCTCTGGTTGTTCCTTCTTTTCCCCTAGTTGAAGCACATACATTACAGAATTTACAGCCGTTGCCCGGCTTATCCCAGAAATGACACTTATCTCCGGGCATAACAGATATTCTCTGTGCTCTAACGGTTGCAATGCTTGACATCGGCGTACCGCTTGTGGTCAACTTATCAAGGAAATCAGGCTTATCCAGATATTCGACCTCTTCAAGGATTTTACCGTTATCTACAAGAAATGCTTTACCATCCACTGCATCTACCGTATATGGTTCCCTGTGAATTGTAAACTTATCCTGCATGACCGACAGATCACAGATTGCGCTTCCATCACGCAGCGTTAATCCTCTGGGATAATACCTCATAGATTGATCTCCGGGCAAAACGTAGTGTATACTCGGATCTAATAGCTTCAGTGCAGCATCCGTATATTGAACACCTCTTCTGGATACATCTATTTTAAGAATAACAAGACTTGGTACATCTCCTTGATATTTTTCTTCGACCTGAGAAAGACTCAGTTCATTATTACGCCAATCGGTAAAGCTCATTTTAATTCTCCTCACTTTCTTTTGCAAGCTTATCCAAGTGAATATATAAAGGATGCTTTTCTCGTTCCTCTTTTATCCGATGCTGATAGGTCTGTTCACGTATTTCCGTAGGTTCTATTATATAAACTGCTACAAGGTCATTATCGGGATCAAGCTTTTCAGATTCAGTATAGAATTTTAAGTACTCTCTGCCCGATACAAGCGACTTATACGGCACCCCTTTCAGCTGAAAACTTCTGCCGTCCCTTGAAGTAACATTTACTGCTACTGTCCTGTTAAACCACAGACTGTGCGTCAGGTTTCTGTTTGTAACGGATTTTTCAAAAAACTCCAGATAGACTATTTGACCCTCTTCGTTGATATACAGTGAACTCTTTACAACTACATGAGGAACGCCGTGTTCATCTACACTTGCAAGCACTTTAATGCTTTCCTTGTCGGCGAAAATCTCTGCGATTTCCTGTGAAATTGTAACTGCCATTAAATTACATTCCTCTCCAAAATTGTTTTATACTAAGCTCCGATAATAAAGTGTACAAAAAATCGAACAAAAGTATGCGTTTATGGACTTTGCACAGATTTGTTGTTTACACTGTAATCGAAGTATTATATTTCATATGGTCACCTCTAAATTATGTTTTTTTGAGGTGACCTTGAGAATTTTTCTGATGCGTATTATCAAATAAAATACTCAATATTTCTATCGCTTTCTTTGTCATACAACGCCAGCATGACCTTGCGTCTGATATTCATAAAATCAAGACTGCTTCTGTCACGGGGACGGGGAAGCGTTACATTGACAATATCCTTTATAACGCCCGGCTTTGCGGAAAGCACCACAATTCTGTCGCTGAGATATATTGCCTCGTCAATATCATGGGTTACCATTATCATGGTCGTCTTTTCCTTTTCCCATATTTTCAAGGTTTCCTCCTGCATATTGATCCTTGTAAATGCGTCCAAAGCACCGAAGGGTTCGTCCAGAAGAAGTATTTCGGGATTCGTAGCGAGAGCCCTTGCAATGCTCACTCTCTGCTGCATACCGCCCGAAAGCTGTGATGGCACTGCTTTTTCAAAGCCGTTAAGCCCTACAAGCTCAATATGTTTTTTTACTATTTCCCTGCGATCATTTACGGGGATCTTTTTGGACATTGTAAACTCAATATTTTCCTCGGCAGTAAGCCACGGGAAAAGCCTTGATTCCTGAAATATCATACTTACCTTTTCCGAAGGACCCTTTACAGGCTCTCCGTCAATGAGTATCTCACCGCTCGTCGGATCCTCCAGATTTGTAATAAGCTTGAGTATAGTGCTTTTTCCGCAGCCGCTTGAACCTATAAGGGAAATGAATTCTCCTCTCCGAACATCAAGACTGATGTCTTTAAGCACTTCGACCGTTTGGTCTTTTATTATGAAATCCTTTTTCAGATGATCGATTTTTAAAATTGTATCAGACATTTATCTCATCACCTATCCTGCTATTCCCTTGAATTTTCTGCTGAATTTATTCTGTACCAAAAGCAGTATGCGGTCGATGGCAAGTCCCACAAGACCGATGACAAGCACTTCAACATACATATTTGCCGTCTGGGCAAGCTCTCTTGCAAACATTATCATATATCCGATACCGCTTGAAGCACCGATCATTTCAGCCGCAACAACGCTCATCCACGCTGTTCCCAAGCCTAACCGCAGTCCCGTAAGCATTGAAGTCACCGCCGACGGGAGAATTATTCTGAATACGGTTTTTGTACTTTTAATTCTGTAAACATACGCCAGCTCCAGCAGCTTTGAATCAACGTTTTGAATACCTCCTATGGTATTCAGCAGCATGGGCCAGAATGAACCGACCACTATTACTGCAATATTTGATTTTTCGCCGATACCGAAAACTATGATAAATAATGGTATCAAGGCAATTGTCGGGATAGGACGGAGTACATTTACAAAAACCGAAAGTGCTTTGTTCACGATACCAAAAAGACCCATAAGAAATCCCACCGTCGCTCCTGCAAGACTTCCTATCAAAAATCCTGCAACTACTCGTCCAAAGCTTATTAGCAGTCCCGATTGAAGCTTTCCTGAACTTACAAGAGAACAGAATGTTTTCCAGAGCTTTGTGGGCGGCGGCAGAAGGGTTGCCTTAACAAGACCTGCTTTTACTATCAGCTCCCACAGTATCAGCACACAGATCGGAACCGCAAGAGCAATGCCGACATTGATGAGCTTTTTGAGCGGCGTATCTTTCTGCTTTTTTTTCACATAACCAATCATAATAAAACTACCTTTCTCTTGCAGCAATCGGTCATTTCGGTTATACGCCGATCATAAATATTTCTTTATTTCATCGACTCTGTCAAGATGTTCCCAGGGAAGGTCGATGTCTGTTCTTCCGAAATGTCCGTAAGCAGCAGTTTGTTTGTAAATAGGTCTCTTAAGGTCAAGTGCGGAAATAATTGCCGCAGGTCTGAGATCAAACACCTTGTTGATAATTTCAATGATTTTCGCTTCTGGAACCTTGTTTGTACCAAATGTGTCAACTGCAACGGAAACAGGCTTTGCAACGCCGATAGCATATGCAAGCTCGATCTCCGCCTTATCCGCCAGACCTGCCGCAACAATGTTCTTTGCTACCCAGCGTGCTGCATAAGCTGCTGAACGGTCAACCTTTGTTGGATCCTTGCCGGAGAATGCACCGCCTCCGTGTCTGCCTGTGCCGCCATATGTATCAACAATGATCTTTCTTCCCGTCAGACCCGCATCACCCTGAGGACCGCCAATAACAAATCTTCCTGTGGGATTGATGTAGTAAATAGTATCATCGTCTAAAAGCTCGTTGGGAAGAATAGCCTTTACAACCTGTTCGATAATGTCCTTTTTGATCTGCTCAAGAGTAACGTCCTCGCTGTGCTGTGTAGAAACTACTACAGTATGTATCCTCTTCACGGTGTTGTCATCATTAAATTCAACCGTGACCTGCGCCTTTCCGTCAGGACGGAGATAAGGGAGAGTGCCGTTCTTTCTGACCTCTGCAAGACGCCTTGTCAGACGGTGTGCAAAGGAAATTGCGGGAGGAAGATACTCGGGAGTTTCATTGGTCGCATATCCGAAGATGATGCCCTGATCGCCTGCGCCTGTTCCGAAGTGCTCAGAAGCGCCGTCCTGCTTGGACTCGTAAGCCTTGTCAACGCCGAGAGCAATATCCGCCGACTGTTCATCAACAGATGTAAGCACGGCAATGGAATCGCTGCTCCTTCCATTTCTGTACAGTAACCGCCGAAATGCTCGGAAAGCCATTTCTTTTTTAAGCTGTCAGAGATAAACTGATCACCGCTTAATATTCTTCCGCTGAATAAATTTATGTCCTTATTCACTTCTTTTGATGCTTTCTCAGCGATTGATCTTAACCGCTCATCTGCCCTGAAGAAAGAATTCTCAATACCGGGTATCTGTCCATAATCGTAATCTCCAAAATCTGATGCATCAAAGTCATGCTGAACTGCATCGGTGGAAAGCACGATATCGCCTATATTTATTTCATTGTTCAGCGAGCCTGCAATACCTGTGTTTATCACTGAATCTGCATCAAACAGATTGATGAGCAGTGCGGCACAGATTCCTGCATTTACTTTTCCTATTCCTGATTTAACGATCACAACAGGTTCTTCGTGTAAAGTGCCTTTATAGAAATCCATTCCTGACTTATGAAAAACAGTTACATTATTCATAAGCTGTTTTAGTTCGTGAACTTCTCCCTCCATTGCACCAATAATTCCTATCAAGGTCTATCACCTACTTTCCATAGTATTTTATTATGGTATCGACATCGTAACCATTAAGCTTATCTCTTCCGTGCAGATCGACAAGCTCAATTAAGGTTATTATTTTCACCACTTTACCGCCCAGCTGTTCAACAAGCTTTACAACAGCTTCAAGTGTTCCGCCGGTCGCTATAAGATCATCTATAATAACAACCTTGTCACCTTGTTTTATCGAGTCTTTATGAATTTCGACTGTTGCATTGCCATATTCCAAAGCATATTCGGCACTTATTGTTTCTCGAGGAAGCTTGCCTTTTTTTCTTACAGGAATAAGTGCTTTTCCTTTCGCATAGGCAACGGGTGCAGCAAAAAGAAACCCACGTGTGTCAAGTGCTGCAACGGTATCATACTCCGTATTTTCAAGCCTTGACAAGTATTCTTCTATTGCCTTTTGAAATCCCTCTGCATCTTGAAGAAGTGATGTTATGTCCCTGAATATAATTCCTTTTTTCGGAAAGTCAGGTATGTCTGTTATATATTTTTTCAGATCAACCAAAAGATTACCTCCTTAACCTATTTTTGCTCGATACGGACAATATTTTATCTGTGGTATGCTTATATTATAAGCGGTTTTTTACGATATTCAAGAAAAAAAAGCGACATCGTTTTCACAAAGTGCCCGAAAAATACATATTATATCGTTTTTTAGCTGATTCTGTTCGGATATAAATGGTTATTCCTGTTTAACAGAATATTTTTTTGCAAACGATGTCATATAAAAACCGTGTGAATGCTTGATTTGGGTC